>SLST01000045.1 GCA_007130265.1 Spirochaetales bacterium | reverse complement strand
CATCCGTACCAATGCCGACACTCCGGGAGACGCCAAGCGCGCCCGTGAGTTCGGAGCCGAAGGGATCGGGCTGTGCCGCACCGAGCACATGTTCTTTGAGGAAGACAAGATTTTCAACTTCCGTCAGATGATCGTTGCGGAGAACAAGGAAGCGCGTGAGAAGGCGCTTAAGAAGATCCTCCCACTGCAGAAGAAGGACTTCAAGGGAATCTTCAAGGCGATGGACGGGCTTCCCGTAACCATCAGACTGCTCGATCCGCCGCTGCACGAGTTCGTTCCACGTGAGAACAAGGAGATCAAGCAGCTCGCCGAGGCCGTGGGGCTTTCTCCCGGCAAGGTCAAGGCCAAGATTGAGAGCCTCCACGAGCTGAATCCCATGCTCGGGCACCGCGGATGTCGACTCGGCATCACCTTCCCCGAGGTCTATGACATGCAGGTTGAGGCGATCATGGCCGCTGCGTGCGAAGTCGCGAAGGCCGGCGTGAAGGTCATCCCCGAGATCATGATTCCGCTCGTAGGCACGCGGCAGGAGCTCGCGGTGCTGCGCGAAAACGCGGTTCGAGTCGCTGAGGCCGTGCTGGAGAAGAAGAAGCAGAAGGTCGAGTACCTCGTGGGGACGATGATCGAAATCCCGCGCGCGGCGTTGACCGCCGATGAAGTCGCGGAGGTCGCCGACTTCTTCAGCTTCGGAACCAACGATCTGACGCAGATGGCGTTCGGGTACAGCCGTGACGACGTCGGCACCTTCGTGCCGGAGTACATCGAGCAGGGCATTCTCGAAGAGGATCCATTCGCGGTACTCGATCAGACCGGAGTCGGCCAGCTCGTGGAGATCGGCGTTGAGAAGGGGCGCTCGACGAAGCCGGAGCTCAAGGTAGGAATCTGCGGCGAGCATGGCGGCGAGCCGAAGTCGGTTGAGTTCTGCTACCGGGTCGGTATGAACTACGTCTCGTGCTCACCGTTCCGCGTCCCGATCGCCAGGTTGGCGGCTGCGCAGGCGGTGATCAAGAATCGCTGATGCGACGGTTCGGACTCGCGTCCGGACTTGTTCTGCAGATCCACAGGCTGCCCTCGCGGGCAGCCTTTTTTTAGTGCGCCCGGCAAGGGCGCACCCGCTTGGAGCTGAGGAGAGAACAAAAAAAAGGCCCGGGGAACCCGGGCACTGCCGCCGAACAGAATCGAACTGTTGACACGTGGATTTTCAGTCCACTGCTCTACCAACTGAGCTACAGCGGCGAGATTTTCGTCTATACTATCGATTCGCCACCGCACCGTCAAGGTAAGGCTGTCTGATTGTGGCAGGCTTTGTTGACCCCGCCGGCACCACGCCCTATCATCGTCGCATGGACAGGCGCAAGCGTGCGATTGATGCGTACATACGGGTGCGCGACCGGGGCGAGACCCCCGATGACGGTCCGCCCGACGGTCTTCGCAGCGACGAGCCGAGCGGCTTCAGCAAGACGGCGGTCAGAAACCCGGGGAAGAAGAGACCGCCGGAGCGTCCGAACGATCCTCAGATCGTCGCCGATTTCGTCGAGGGGGCGGGTCCCGACCGTGCGGCCCGGCTGCTGATCGCGCTCGGTCCCGGGCGTGCGGCAGAGATTCTGCGTCATCTCGATGAGGCTGAGGTCGAGGCGATCGCGGGCGCCATCGTGGCCACGCGCGGCTTTCGAGCGAGTGAGCTCGACGCCGCCCTTTCTGAGGCGACCGGCGCAGCGGCTGAGGCCTCTCTGCGAGGCGGGCCCGAGGTGGCCCGGGAGATGCTGCGTCGCGCCTTTGGCGAGGAGGAGGGCGAACGCCGGTTCTTCCGCTCGGTGCCCGATGCGCCGTCGGTGCACTTCGCTTTTCTCAACGATTTCGAGCCCGCCCAGGTGTACGCGGTTCTCAAGGACGAGTCATCCGCGGCTGCGGCGCTCATACTGGCACACATCAACCGTGAGTCGGCGGCGAACGTGCTCTCGAGGCTTTCGACGGACCAGCGAGCGGACGTTGCGCGGCGAATCGCGCGGATGGGCAAGCTGAGCCGGGATGTCGTGCTTCGCGTGGAGGAGGCGGTCAGAGAGAAGATCCGCCGGCAGGGGCGGCAGGTGACTCAGGGAGTCGATGGTCCCGCCACGCTCGCCGCGATCATGCGCCACATGGCTCCTGCCTCGGGTGATGCGCTGCTCGCCGAGTTGCGGCACGCCAATGTCGACCTGGGAGAGGCGATCGAGCAGAAGCTCTTCACGACCGAGCTCCTCCTCGAGCTCACCGATCGCCACCTCGCAGATTTGCTGCGTGAGTTCAGCGACCGGGAGATCGCGGTGTTTCTGAAGGGGAAGGACGAGCAGCTTCGCTCCCGGGTATTGCGATCGCTCTCCGAGCGGCGTGGCGCTACCGTCAGCGAGGAGTACGCGCATCTCGGTGCTCAACGTCGCGAGGAGGTTGACCGGGTGACCGCAGAGGTACTCGAACGGATGCGGGAGCTCGAGGAGGAGGGAACCATACTTGTACCTCGAGAGGGTGATCACTATATTTAGGAGGCCCCGGCAGCGGCCGTGTGGAGGATGACGTGTACTCGACGAGATTGGCATATCTGCTCTGGCTCCCCTCCTTGTTCGGCGTGGCCGGTCTGCACCGATTCTATCTCGGGAAGATCGGCACCGGGCTGCTCTTCTTGCTGACAGCCGGACTTTTCGGGTTCGGGACGATCTACGACGCGATTACTCTGCCGGATCAAGTGCGTGAGGCCCGCCTGAAAGCGAGGATGCGACGGGCGATCGATGGGCGACTGGACGAGATCGACGACATGGGATTCGGTACTGGTCGTTCGGCATCCTCGTTACCGAGGGAGAAGTCCGAGTCGCCGGAGCACGTAATCCTTCGTGTTGCCAAGGCTAACCACGGCATCGCGTCCGCTGCGCAGGTTGCACTCGAAGGCAAGATATCCACGGACGAGGCGCGCGAGCAACTCGACGCGCTCGTCAACAAGGGCATTGCCGAAGTTCGGGTACGCACGAGCGGGACCCTCGCGTATGTCTTTCCCGACTTTCTCGACGACACCGGTTCGGCCGATCTCGAACGGTTCTGACGGCGCGTATCACTATCAGAGGTAGCATATGACAGCGAACGAACTACGACGCAAGTATATCGAGTTCTTCAAGACGAAAGCTCACGCTGAGGTTTCCGGGGCATCGCTCATCCCGCAGAACGACCCGACGGTTCTCTTCACGACCGCAGGCATGCATCCCCTCGTGCCGTACCTGCTCGGCGAGAAACACCCCGCGGGCACGCGATTGGTCGACGTGCAGCGCTGCATCCGCACCATCGACATAGACGAGGTGGGCGATTTCTCGCACCTCACCTTCTTCGAGATGCTCGGCAACTGGTCTCTCGGTGAGTACTTCAAAGAGGAGTCGATCCGGATGAGCTGGGAGTTCCTCACCAGCCCCGACTGGCTCGCGATTCCGCCGGAGAAACTCGCCGTAACCTGTTTCGCCGGCGACGACGATGTGCCCCGGGATGAGCAGTCGGCTGCGGTGTGGAAGTCACTCGGCGTGCCGGAAGACCGAATCCTCTTCCTCGGACGAGAGGAGAACTGGTGGGGACCGGCCGGCGAGACGGGCCCGTGCGGTCCGGACACCGAGATCTACGTCGACACCGGCAT
>SLST01000034.1 GCA_007130265.1 Spirochaetales bacterium | reverse complement strand
CGCCGCGGTGACAGAGCTCCTGCCGTTCGCGGCAGAAGGAGGCCACCTCGCCCATCACGGTCATCTCCCAGGGGTAGATCGATGCGTCGGGCTTCTGCTTGTAGTAGGTCTGGAACCCGCCTCCGAGCGCGAGGACCACCGCCGCCTCCTGCTGGAGCTGCACGACGCTCTTGGTCGAGCGGTCGGGCTCCCGCTGAACGCTTGAGAACCCCCACGCCATCAGGTCCCAGGGCTTGCCCTGGTGCTGCATGCATCGTCCCTCGTAGCGGGCCGAGTTGACGCTGTCCTGGAGCGTATAGTCGCCGGAGATGTAGTCGACGTTTGCGCAGATGGGTTCCGGCATCTGCGAGGAGAACGCCCAGTTGCTCGCAATCTGGAAATGCGGATCGTGCTCGTGAACCGCGTCCACGTAGTGATTGAGGTAGTCCCGGAATCCCTGGCGGCAAAAGTCGACGTACTCGCTGAAGTGCGGGGCGGTCTCAGAGCGGGGGATGTCGCCTATCCCCGTTTTCTCGCGGAACGCTTCCATCGCCGCACGCGACCAGTCGGGCATCGTCGCCCAGCACTCGCCGTCGACCCACACGCCGTCCACCTCGTACTCGTCGCAGAGCTCGATGAGCTGGGGGATCAGGAGCTCGTCGACGTACGGTCCAAAGACGCTCGAGACGCGGTCGTCGCGACTGCCGTCCGAGCGGACGAGCGCCCAATCGGGGTGCCGGCGGACGGCCTCCTGGTCGATCACGCCGCTGTAGTGCATGTAGAGCGCGACACCGCGCTTCTTCGTTACGTCGCGGAAGATGCGCAGAGGGTCCCGCACGAATCCCGGCGCCGCGTTGCCCACCTTCGTCGGATAGCTCGAGAACCCGGGGTGTCCCTTGCAGTCGCACTGGATGTAGTCCGGTTTCACGAGATCGATGATCCGTTCGACCATCTGCGGGCTTACCGTCTGGCCAACTTCGACACAGTGCTCGCGCATGTGATAGTCGAAGTGGATTCCCAGAAAGCTCTCGTCACGTCGTAGTCTTGCAGGGGCCATGTCTCCTCCTCGGCCGCTCCCGGCTCGCTCCATTGGAGCACAGAGGGCCGGAGGTGCGGAAGGGCCGATTCTTGGTATTATGGGCCAATTCTCACGGTCTGCTTGCGGAGGGATCGGTGCGGACGCTACGATGGCGCGAGGTTTATCATGAGTAGTCCGACGGGTCGGCCCAACGTGCTCTTCATCATGACCGACCAGATGAAGGCGGGCGCCTCGCACCTGTACGGGAACACCTTCTGCCAGACGCCGTCGCTCGAGCGGCTTGCCGCCGACGGCGTGCGCTTCGAGCATGCCTACACCCCGCACCCGCTCTGCGTGCCGGCACGGGTGGCGCTGTGGACCGGGCGCTACCCGCACGCGACCGGTGCTCGCAGGAACGAGACGTTGATGCCGGCCGGCGAACGGCACGCGTTCGAGGTCTGGAACGAGCTCGGCTACCGCTGCGGGCTGATCGGCAAGAACCACTGTTTCGAGGCCGACGCCGATCTTGCGCTCTTCGACGTCTGGTGTGAGCTCTCGCATCGCGGTCTCCACGGAACGAGACCGACGCGCGGAATGGAGTGGCCCGTGCCGCTTGACGCGATCAGTCGGTCGCACGCGGTCAAGGATCGCATAACCCCGCAGCAGAGCCCGCGCTTCTCGTACGCGACAACCGACTTCCCGCTCGAGGAGTACTCAACCGGCCTCATCACCGAGCAGACGGTGCGCTTCCTCGAAAGCCATCGCACATCGCGATGCGATACTCCCTTCTCGCTCTGGGTTTCCTTTCCCGACCCGCACGAACCGTACGAGGCGCCGCACCGGTACGCGGACATGTTCGCTCATGACCGGATCACGCTCCCGCCGTGGGAGGACCGGTGGGAGGACGCCCCTGAGCGCAATCGGGTGCTTCATGCGATCATGGGGATGGAAGAGGACGACCCGAACGACGTGGCCGGGGTGCTTTCGGTCTACTACGGCAACGTGCGCTTCATTGACGACGGAGTGGGGCGCATTCTCGACGCGCTCGAGCGCTTCGGCCTGCGTGAGAGTACCATCGTCGTCTTCTGCTCGGACCACGGCGACTTTGCCGGCGAGCACGCGATGATGGTCAAGGGAGGCGTCTTCTACGATGCGCTCACGCGCGTTCCGCTTCTCGTCTCGTGGCCCGGCACCCTTCCGGCGAACGTCGTCGAACCGTCAATGGTGAACCTCGTGGATCTGGTGCCCACCCTCTTCACGCTCCAGGGCATAGAGATCCCCCGCGCGATGCAGGGTAGGCCGCTCCCCGGGGTGACCGACGCTGTCCCGCGTGACGACGCCTTCAGCGAGTACGGCGCCGGCGGGCCGGCGTTCGCCATGGAACACCTAGGACGGCTACCGAACCCGTGGGGGAGGCGCGCCCTCATCGAGTCGCTGCAGTGGCGCGAGGCCGAAGGCCGGCGCAAGATGGTGCGAACGCGGCAGTGGAAGTACGTTCACGATCCCATGGGAGACCGCGACGAGCTCTACGATCTGCGCTCGGACCCGTGGGAGCTGCGTAACCGGGCGGGCGCGCCCGAGCTCGCGCCGGTGGAGAGCGAGATGAGACGCCGGCTCGCGGATTGGATGATTGCGACCGAAGATGCCACTCCGGTGGAGCTGCCGCCGGTGAGGAGCGAGGCCCATGAGAGCTGACTGGTACCGGGACGCGTTCGTCATCCTGCACATTGATCACCACACGCGAGAAGAGTTTCCGGTTGGCCGGGACGCAGACGAAGAGGAAACGCTTCGTCTGATCGAGCTCGTCTCTCCCGATGTGCTGCAGATCCACGCGAAGGGCAATCCGGGCTGGACGACGTATCCCACGGAGATCGGTTTCACTCCGCCTCATCTTGAGCGCGATGTGATGGATATGTGGACGCGCGTCGCGAAACGTCTAGGAAAGCCGTTCTCCGCCTACTACAACCTGGGCCGGGACCGCGAGATCATGAAGCGCAGGCCGCGATGGAATCGCGTCGACGCCGGCGGCGTGCCCGATGACAACATGCTGAGCTACAGCACCGGCGTTACCGAGGCGTACCTCCATCCAATGATCGACGAAGTCTGCGAGCGGTACCAACCCGAAGGGTTCTGGTTCGACGGCTCGTGCTTCACGGTGAAGGCTTGTTATCGCGAGGAGTGTGTCGAGCGTTGGCGTGAGTCCGGACACGACCACGCCCCGCGCTCGCCGCTCGACCCGGGCTGGGATGCGTACAAGGAGATGCACCGCGAGATCTACCGCGAGCTCGTACGTGATACCGCCGTCCGGGTCCACGAGCGCAACCCTCACTGCCTCGTCGCGGTCAACGTTGCCTACGGACTCCTGATGCCTGAACGTCCTGATCCCGGGGTCGACTACCTCACGCAGGACATCGCGGACAACGTCGAGCGGATCGGCCCGTCGGCGAGTATTCGCGACGCGCAGCGATTGCCCTACGACTTCATGGTAACCGTATGGGCCTCAGATCGCTCAGGGTTTGGCGCGCACGACGGCTCGCTCGTACCCAAGTCCGTCGAGCAGTTGCAGCAGGAGGCTGCGATTATCATCTCCCGCGGCGGGCGCTTCTCCGCCTGGGACAATCCGACCGACGGTTCCGGTCTCGTCGACGAGCGGAT
>SLST01000550.1 GCA_007130265.1 Spirochaetales bacterium | reverse complement strand
CCGTCGGTTCAAGGACGGGCATCTGGAAATCCGCCGTCTCCGGCAGGTGCTGATAAAATGTAAAGACCATCGACATCGCCAGCCTCTGGTCGCCCGGGCCTTCGACTTCGATCTCCACCGCTCTGAGCAGATCCTCCCTCATCGCCACCCAGTATCTGAGCTGT
This sequence comes from Spirochaetales bacterium, assembly GCA_007130265.1. Lineage (GTDB taxonomy): Bacteria > Spirochaetota > Spirochaetia > DSM-27196 > SLST01 > SLST01. The sequence goes on along the minus strand of SLST01000550.1, from coordinate 3,489 downwards.
GCCCGGCGGCCTCGGATAGTGGTCGTACAGGCCACCTGCACATCGGCATTATAATCGTCAGCGCTGCCGGTTCGGTGGAAGTTGGAACGCTGATTGGTCGAAAATTCAATTCCCGCAGAGGCGGCATCACGGCGAATGCAATCGATCGTGTGCATCCCCATCCACGGCCGCAGCAGGCCCTTGAAAAATCGTCCCGTCGGGTAATGGGCGCGCACGCTGCCGTCGGCGTCCACGACAGCCGCACCATCGGGCGTATCGACAATCCGCCCGCCGTCCGGCAGGTCGATGGCCAGCCAGGCCGGATGTGTCAGGGCAGGGTCGTAAAAGAACGGAAGACGCCCGCGCCCCTGCAAGGGATGGCCATTGAGCGTGCCTTCAATCGTAAAGTACGTCCAGCCGCGACGGCGCATCGGGTCCCGCTGATCGACCAGCCGCGCATCGGTCCAGGGGATCTCGAACATCGCCGCCTCCACGGTATTGTAGCGATAGCGGTCGGTAAAGCCCCAGGCATCGGCAAAGCGATAATCAACCGTCTCGGCCGGCAGGCCCGTGCGGCGGTCGTAGATTGTCTCAAGGCCTTGCTCGACCCCCTCCAGCCGATCAAGAAACGCAGTCAACTCCGGCTCATCCGTCGGCAGCCGGCGTACCAGAATGTCCATCCGGGTGCGCCGCCATAGTCGGTGATTGTTCATATACACGGCGTTTTGGCCCGCGTGCCAGTAATAATTGGCTTGTCCGTTTTGGATCCAGGCGCACTGCCGGTGCTGCTGGGTGGGGTCCCATCGCTGCATCCGCATAAAAAACGCGCCCTCGATCCCGTCGGGAAAATAGTACCATTGTTCGTAAGCGCCCTTGCTGAGGCTGTCTTCTGTGCCGGGCGTATTGTTGCGGGACTGCGCTGTAAAGTGAAAACTGACCACATCCTGACGAGCAGGCAGCGCCGTACGGCGGGTGTGGACCGTATGTACAACGCCGGCGGCTGACAGCAGCGCCGTTGCCGTGATTAACGCCGTCGCCCCGAGACAGGCGACTTTCGTTCCGCACACGGCCGTGATGACCGTAATCAGAGGCACTTTGACCGCCGCTGTCGAGACCGTCACCATCCCTGAGCCTGTCGCGGCCGCCCCGGCCGTATCGGTCAGACTGCCGAAGAACCCCAGCGCCATGACCAACGAACTGCCCTTGAGGCCCTGACGGACCAGCTCTTTCTTAAGGGCCTGCTTGGCCCGGAAAAACAGAATGCGGGCATGGGGCTCGGTGGTCTCCATGGCCTGGGCAATGTCTCCATATGCCAGATCGTCAAAGCACCGCAGGGATAATACCGCTCGGTCGCGTGGATCGAGCCTCTCAATGGCCGAGAGAATGTTTCGTGACAACTCTGTATCCAGCAGCCGGGCCAGTCCATCGCGACCCTGCTCAGCGACGACATGCTCGGTAAAATGACGCTGAAGGGTCTGCTCACCGGTCCGGCGAACCTTTTCACGGCGACAATGCGTCTGGAATTTGCTCATCGCAACCCGATATATCCAAGCCCAAAAACCATCCGGCTCCCGCAGATTCTCTATCGATTTAACCATCTCCAGCAGCGTCTCCTGTACCAGGTCGTCGGCCAATGTATGATTCAGCGTCAGCCGAAGCAGATACGCTCGCACCGGCGGCTGGACCGCATCAGCCAACTGCCCCAAGGCGGCCTGATCGCCTTGCCGTGCGGCCGCAATCAATTCATGGTCGGTTTTCAACTCCATTGTCTATACACCTCAAAAGACGTCTCAAATAGCCATTTCGTTACAGTTTTTGTTACAGCCATCACACCCTCATAGCCCGGCCTGAACGCCGGGCCGACCGTACTGCCCACAGCCCTTCCTGCCTGCTTATCGTCAATGGTTCACGTCAACCAACACTTCCACGTCCGTCCCTGCGCCGGGGCGGAGCGCGACATTTTTGAAGGTCACTTTTTGTGTGTTTCGCGCCTGGAACTCAAATTTGTCTATTTCGCTCAAGGGCAGGGCGAAGTCGGCTTTGAAGAGCTGGTGTTCTAATTCGAGAATGTCATTTTGCATGTGTCGCTGCGAACCGATCGAAGTTGCCGACTTGCTTTTATGCCGCTTGCCTTGTGTATCGATGGCGACACACCGCCAGGTATCAATCCGACCGCCGATCAAGGTGACTGAAAGTGTTGTCGTGTCATCATTTTCAGTCGGGTCGCTAAATACAACTGTGCCGGCGTCAGTGAGAATCGAATACAGGTTGCCCTGTTCCTTTGCGTCCGTGTCGGCCAGCGTCTGCCACGGCCCACCGCTTACCGTCGCCGTGATGTTGACGGTGGGATGATCATCGTGCAGGGAAAACAACAAGCCGTGATGATCCTCCAGCGTTTGCCGGTCTTGCGTTACAAAGAAAGCACCTGAGAATGATTCGGCTGCCATCTCGCGTTGGACGGAAACGGACACACCCGGCCTGAGATCGGGATTTTTTTGGTCGCTGTGGAGCCGCAGCACCGCCTGTCGGGCGTCCTTGGTTTCCTTGTCGGTGCGCGGCGTGGTTCCGTCCCAATACACCCTTTCCAGAACCGAACCGTCTGCCGCCCACCACGGGCCGCTGTCGGCGGGGATATCCGCGACCCCCAGCAGCTCAATCCTTGTTCCATCCGGCAACACAGCAGAAAATTCCGACCTCTGTCCCCTGTCCTCTGTCGCCTGACTTGCGACATCGTCGGTTTCGTCCCACGGTAAACGCCCTTCGTCAATCACCACTTCCACCGCCGTCTTCGCGCCGGGGCGGAGGGAGACGTTTTTGAAGGTGAGCCAGTCATACGGACGGACCTGGAATTGAAACTCTTTGATTTGTTCGATCAAGAGATTTCTAAACTTTATCGTTCGCATCACCCAATCGTTGGATCCTCCTGAAAAAAGACCCCAGCAAGTATGGATTTCTCCATTTTGATCAATCGCAACTACACGATAATCGAGCTGTGCCTTTTGGATATTATGGGTAACAGTAACAACCGCGCTGTCCCTTTCCTGATATGAAGGACCCCATGTAAGACTGAAGTAATTATTTCCTTGTCCTCCCGAACCTTCAGCGCCAATCACGGCAATCGTTTTCCAGGGACCCGTCGCAACGCCGAGTGTCACTGATGTTTTGTTATCATCTTTTCCCACGGTGATACATCCAGCCCAAACATCTTCATCTGGCATATATTCCCACTCATGAACCCGTCTCCCTGTTTCATGGTCCTTCAGGCAAAACCCGATTGATTCTGAAATATTTGTCTTGAAAGCGACCTCCCTGATTCGATGTGTCACCGAGGTCTTCCTGTAGAAGACATTACGATAAGGAGAACTAAGTAACGGTTTTCCATCCGGTCGCCACCATGGTTTGTCTTCGCTGGGATGCTCACAGAGTCCGAGCAGCTCCACCGTCACCGCATTGTCCAGTACGGCGACAAATCCTGTGTTCTGAGTCCTGTCTTCTCTGTTCTGTCCTGGG
>SLST01000077.1 GCA_007130265.1 Spirochaetales bacterium | reverse complement strand
GCTTGGCTCGGCGGTTCGAGATGCATTCAACCGAGGCCGTTACCGGGAATAGTGTAGAGTGGCGCCGATATTGTTGAGCACGCGCAGTACGCGGTTCGGCCGGGGGAGACACCACTGTCACGCCTGATCGCGGCGGCGGTTCACGCTCAGCGAGTCCGAACGTCAGCGCATCGAAGGCTGCGATGATTCCGGGGCACTCGATGCCGCGATCGACGAGTGCGTGACCGCGGAATCCAAGGACGAGATCCTCGCGCGGCTCCCGCGGCGAGCCGGGTGTCGAGGGAGGTGTACTTCAGCCGGGCCGGTGTGGAATACTCTCGGCACGATGAACAGAGATCACGGAGCGAACGCCCGGGTGGCCTGTGTAGTGCTCGCGGCCCTGTTCTGGGGGCTGTCAGGCGGGATTGGCGGTGTGCTCATGGCCGGCGGCTGGGATGCGTTCGTGGTTTCGTTCTACCGGTGCGCGATTGGACTGGTGTTCGTTCTCGTCTGGCTCGCGCTGCGGCCGCGCCGCAGCGGGCTCGCAAATCGTCGGCTCTGGCTGTGGTCCACGATTGCCGGCGTGGGAGTAGCGGGGAACTTCGCCTTCTACTTCGTGAGCATCGCACACGGGACCGTCGCGGTCGCAGCTACCTTGATGTACTGCGCACCGGTATACGTGTATCTCGTCTCTTTCGCCCTGAAGCTCGAACGTCCAACCACGCTGAAACTGGCCGCGATCCCGGTGGTGATGCTCGGTGTGGTCCTGCTGACCCGGATCTACGACACGGGCGCGAGCGGCCTGACGCCCCTTGGCGTGGGCGCCGGACTCCTGGCCGGGCTCTCTTACGCCGTCTTCATCTTCGGCTTCAAGTACGCGGCACCGCACGGAAGCCCGCAGGCGATTCTCTCTATCGCGTTTGCGGTGTCCGCCGCCGTTCTCATCCTGCCGGGCGACGGCGACCAGGCGGTAGCGGTACTGCGCACACCGGACTGGCCGCTGTTCGTGGGACTCGGGGTGTTTGGCGCCGGGTTGTCGTTCGTTCTCTATGTGATTGGACTGAGACACACCGCGCCGGCCGTGGCCTCAATTATCGCGATGGTCGAACCGGTCACCGCGGCGCTCTTTGGCGTCGTCGTTCTCCACGAGCTCCTCGCCGGTTCGCAGGTGGTCGGGATGGCGCTGATCCTGGTTACGGTGACCGCGCTGAGCGTGCTCTCGCGGACCGCGCGTCCGGCGTCCGAAGCGTGATCGCGAGCCCGGCGCCGGCGGTTCGGGGATGTCGCGGCAATCGCTACAGCAACCTGAGACCGTGTCGTTGATACTCTCTGAATCTCCGATCAGCCGTGAGGATCGTCAGATCATGCCGAATGCACTGCCAGATCAGGAGTCTGTCGAATGGATCTCGGTGATCGGTGACCTCCGGTAGCCGGCGTGAACTCGCAACAATCTCGCCTTCAAGAGACAGCAGCGCGAACCCGCTTCCCAGGGCTGTCTCGAGCAGCGCTTCAGGAGTGGTGCCCTGCAACTCAAGCTTTCCGAGCGAGTACTTCAGCGCGATCTCCCAGATCGTTACCACGCTCACGTACTTCACGTGGTCACTGTTCCGCATGATCCCACGCGTACGGCGGTCCACACGTCCGGGCTCAATCAGACTCCATAACAGGTAGTACGTGTCAACCAGGTAGCTCATTCGCCGACCAGGTCTTCCGGCGTCATGTCGAAGTCATCAGCGAATGCCACACTCGCCTTGCCCTTGAGGGCACCAAGAACAACGCTGTTCTTCTGCTTGTAGGTCTCATAGGGTATGAGCACCGCCACGTTCTCGCACTTCTTTCCGTATGAGATCACGATCTCTTCGCCGTGTTTGACGCGCTCCAGCGCCTCTGAGAACCGCGCTTTGAACTCACCAACCGGCATCGTCTTCATGGAGGGAATCACATATCGAGAGATCTTTCCTGTCAAGTTGTCTCGAACAATGCTGTCGGCGGCGCTCCAGGCGTATGGCCGTTGTCGCCCGCCAGAACCCATGTCCGGTCCCGCGATTGACACTTCGCCTTTTGTTTGACATATTGTTTGACATGAAGACGAACGTCAGTGGTCTGCTCAGGGACTTCCCAAGGATCCGCAGGGCTGCCCTTGCGGGCGAGGAGGTGCTCGTTGAGACCCGCGAGGGTAACCTGCTCATCGTCGCGGAGCGGCCGCCGGCGACGAGCCTGTACGGCTCGATGAAGGACGATATCGCCTCATCGACCGACGACCTCGACGCTCCCACTCTGCCTACGACTGAGTGGGACGCGTCGCTGTGAGCCTGCTCCTCGACACCCACGCCGCGCTCTGGCTGGTACAGGGCGATGCCAGGCTGAGCGACGCTGCGCGGCGAAGGATCGAGCGCGCTCCGCGAAACGATCTCTACGTCTCTGATCTGCTGCTGCTCGAGCTCGCGATGCTCATCAGGAAGCGCCGGGTCACGGTCAAGACCGAGCCGACCGCCTTCCTCGACCGCCTCGCTCGGCGCTTCGCGGTCGTTCCGCTCGACGCGACGATCGCCGTCCGGGCGATGGACCTCCTGCTGCCGCAGGGCGATCCGTTCGATCGCGTCTTCGTGGCGACGGCGCTCGCGCTCGACGCCGAGCTCGTCACGCGAGACGCAGCGATTCGGGAATCCGGGTTGGTCTCCGTCGTGTGGTAGCGGGCGTGACGGACTGCCTCATTCTGAGGTTACCACGTCGCCTGAGATGGTCACGGGCCGCACCTCGGGCGCTGCTGTGCGGGTGTCGTCTATCGTAAAATGCGTTGGCGCTTCAGTCAAAAGCATCGACCGGAATACGGTACCGGAAGCCTGAATTACTCCTCCGTACTTTCCTCGCCGGTGGGCTTGTTCTGTCGCCAGGAGGGGTGCTTGATGTCGTGCTTCTTGACCTTGTAGTTGAGCGCGCGGGGGGTGATGTTCAGGAGCGCCGCCGCCTCTTTCTGGCTCCAGTCGCAAAGGCGAAGCGCCTCGAGGATGTAGCTCTTCTCCACCTGTTCGAGGTCGAAGCCGGATGGCGGCACGGTCACGGTGTTGGTGTCGGTGAGGCCGCCCTTTCGCTCGAAGGTGAGGTCCATGTCCTCGAGGGTGATCTCGTCGGAGTCGGCCATGAGAATGGCTCGCTCGATCAGGTTCTGCAGCTCGCGCACATTGCCGGGAAAGGCATGGTCCTTGAGCACCTCGATCGCGAGCGGATGGATCCGGCTCACTCGCTTTTTGAGATCTGCGCCGAGCTTGCGCAGGAAGTAGTAGGCGAGCGCGACCACGTCGTCCTCGCGCTCGCGAAGCGGCGGAAGGCGGATGGAAACGACGTTCAGCCGGTAGTAGAGGTCCTGCCTGAACTCGCCGGTCACGATCGCCGCGGCGAGATCCTTGTTCGTCGCAGAGATGACGCGCACGTCCACGCTGATCGTCTTGTTCCCGCCTACCCGCTCGAACTCCTTCTCCTGGATGACGCGCAGCACCTTGGCCTGCGTCTTCAGGCTCATATCGCCAATCTCGTCGAGAAAGATGCTCCCGCCGTCCGCCTGCTCGAACCGGCCGATCCGGCGCTGAACGGCGCCGGTGAAGGCGCCCTTCTCGTGCCCGAAGAGCTCGCTCTCGAGGAGCTCCTCCGGAAGCGCCGCGCAGTTGACCTTGATGAAGG
>SLST01000349.1 GCA_007130265.1 Spirochaetales bacterium | reverse complement strand
TCGGCATAACGTCTGCGTCCGGCTCTGCTCCATCGAGTCGTGTTTCGCGCACCCGCTCGAATCCTGCGACGACCCGGCGCGGCGCGTGGTTCGTCCGGACGGCACCCGGTCGAGCTTCATCAGGGACCTCGAGGACTGGGCGAAGGTCTGCAACCGGTTGTACATCTGGGACTATACGACCTGCTTCGCGCACTACCCGGCGCCGTTCCCCAACTGGCGCGTCCTGAAGCCGAACATGCAGGCGTTCGTCAGGAACAACGTCAGGGGGGTCTTCGAGCAGGCGTGCGGCGCGGTAGGAGGCAGCACGGACCTGAACGAGCTACGTGCATACCTGATCGGGAAGCTGCTCTGGGATCCGGACTGCGACATCGACCGGCACCGTCGGGAGTTCATCCGGACCTACTACGGCGAGGCGGCATCCATGGTGGAGCAATACCTGGACACGATCTGCGACGTGGTCGAGCAGCGCTCGATCCACGTCGGGTTCAACGACCCATGTGATCGGGAGTACCTTGCCGACGACCTGCTTGACCGGTACGAGTCCATCCTCGATCGGGCAGCCGAGGCGGTCTGCGGAGACCCCATGCGCTCGATGCGCGTTGACCGGATTAAGCTCTCCATCCGTTGGGTCAGGCTGAAGAACCGGGCGATGCGCGACGGCGTCCGTGACCAGCAGGAGGTCGTGCGCTTCTTCACCGACTGGAAGGCCCACGGCCTCACTCGGATTGATGAGTGGGTGAGCGCGGAAACGACGCATCGCGCGCTCATCGCCGGCCTGTGGCGCGGCACCGAGTTCTACGACCACTGGACGGCGGAGGGACCCGAAGAGCTTTGACTCCGGGCGCCTTCCTATGGTGGCGTACGCTGTCCAGACCCAAGCCCCATCGCGATGAGCTCCACGACGCGATCCATCGTGAGGCGCGACGGTCCGTCGTTCGTCTGCAGTCCGTAGTCGCCAAAGGCGGAGTGGTTCAGTCCCGGGACATCCAGCACGGACGCGTCGGCTGGAAGCTTGCCCCGCGCGTTGAGGTAGTTGTCGCGGTTGATGATCCGGTCTTCGTCTCCCATGACCGAATGCACGAGCACCCTGCTCGTCGTCAGATCGCGGTCGCAGTACGATCCGAGAAGCAGCAGCCCTGAGACCGACGCGGGGTTCGCACTCGCAAAACGGCAGGCGGATATGCCGCCCAGCGAATGACCGCCCACGACCGGCCGCTCCAGGCCGTACCGGTCGATGATCCTTCGCGCCGCCCCAACATCGAAAATCGCCGCATTGAACGGCGCCCGCACCAGGTAGATCACCCGTCCGGTTTGATCGGCAAGCAGCACGAGTGCGTTCAGGTAACTCTCAGGCGCGACCAGACCTCCCGGGTAGTAGATGATCGGCGCTCCTGACTCGGCATTCTCCTCCCGCGCTCCCGGCTTGATCACCCAGTGACGCCTCTCACGTCGTACACTCACCGCCGGATGCGTGAGCGCGGCCTCAAGAGCGTCGGGCTCCGGCTGATAGGTTGCCACACGGACATAGACCGTAAACACCAGAAGCGCCAGCAACGGCGTCCCCAGCGCAACCGCCGTGAATACGGCAAACCGTCGATGTCGCCGGCCCGTCGGCGCCCTGCCGTCTGTTGCGTCTTTGCTCATGGCCCAATAATACTCAGAGTACGAGACTGCGCGGCCCGCCCCCTCATCCGGCTCTGGACTCGGAGACGCCGCCGAGGAGCTGGTACCGGCACAGCTTCTCGTACAGCGGCGACGCGGCGAGAAGGTTCTGATGGGTCCCGTACGCCACGATCCTCCCGCCGTCCATCACGCAGATGCGGTCCATGTGGCGGACGGTCGACAGGCGGTGGGCGATCGCAAGTACCGTCCGGCCGACCCTCAGGCGCTCGAGGGCGATCTGGACCGCGCGTTCGGACTCGCCGTCGAGCGACGAGGTGGCCTCGTCGAGGAGCAGGACCGGCGGATTCTTGAGAAAGGTGCGGGCGATGCATATCCGTTGTCGCTGTCCGCCGGAGAGCCGCACCCCGTTCTCGCCGATCACGGTATCGTATCCGTCGGGCAGCGAGGCGACGAAGTCGTGGATTGCCGCCGCCTGCGCCGCGCGGACGAGATCCTCCTCGGACGCTGTCGGATTGCCGCACAGGATATTCTCGCGAATCGACAGATCGAACAGGTGCGACTCCTGGGGGATGATACCGACGATCGAACGCAGCTCGTGCAGCGAGTACTCTGCGACAGGCCGGCCGTAGAGAAGGATGGATCGCGAATGGTCGGCGTAGAAACCCAGAAGCAGCTTGAAGAGCGTCGACTTGCCCGCCCCTGAAGGGCCGACGAAAGCGCAGCTCTCGCCCTCGTTCACGCGCAGCTCCACCTCGCGCAGGACGTCGGTTGCCTCCGGGCTGTAGCGAAAGGTGAGACCGACGATCTCGAGCACCGGCGTCGCGTCGTCTCCCGGCGGCAACGGCGTCGGCCCGGAAGAGACCATGCCTGCGGCAGCGACCGGCGGCGCCGAGTCGGGCGCGTCGGCTTCCTCCTGCGCGTCGAGCAAGGCGAAGATGCGCTGGGCCGCGGCGAAGGCGCGCTGGATCTCCACGGTGATCCCGCTCAAGCTCCCGACCGGACCGGTGAGCATCTGAGCGTACAGCAGGAAGGCCACGAGGTCCCCGAGCCCGAGCAGACCACGGCTCACCTGCCACGACCCGAAGCCGATGAGGGCAACCACGGAGAGCGACATGCCGATGCCGGTCACCAGGCTGTTCGAGACGCGCACCCGAAGGCCCCGCAGCCCGAGCGCGAACGTCCTGTCGTTCTCCGTGCGGAATATCCCCGTGGCATGCGGTTCGAGCAAAAAGCTCTTGATCGTGACGATCCCGCGCAGAGTCTCCTGGAATACCCGGGTGACGAGCGAGAGCTGCTCCTGCTCTTCACGGGAGATCGATCGCTGCCTGCGGGAGAAGAACAACGTGGAGATCAGCATGAACGGAAGCGATGCGAATGCCACGAGCGTCATGACAAGGCTCATCCGGGCGAGCACCACGACGATGAAGACGAGCGAAAGCGCCTGAGTCAGGATGAACATCAACCCCTGCGTCACTGCGACCTGGAACACGTTCAGATCGTTGGTCACGAGCGAGAGGATCGTGCTCGACGGCTGCTCGTCGAAATGGGAGAGCGGGAGCTTCTGCACCTTCGCGAACGCCTTGCCCCGGATATCGCGAGAGATGTGCTGGCTGAGATTCTGGAACAGGTACTCCTGCGCGGCGCGGGCGAGCGCAAAGAACAGGATGTTCCCGCCAAAGAACAGAAGGCTCGTCACCGGGAAGTGAGCTGCGGCCGCTCCCGAGAGACCGTCAATAAGGTTCCGTGTGAGGAGCGGGAGCACGAGTCCGGAGGCGGTCGTGAGCAGCATCACGACCTGACCTGCCGCGAACCGTCCGAAGTACGGCCGTACGAAGCCGAGCATCCGCCGAATGAGGTGCGTTCTACGCTCTTCCATCACCGGCCTCCTGCGGAGCGCGCATGATGCCGGTGGTCAGCATCAGACCGACGAGATTGACGATGTCCTCCCGGGCCCGCCGGCGCTCGGAACGCACCGAATCGCGGCAGAGCGCGTGGAGCATCGCGACGATCCCGGCTGCAGTCAGCCGGGGATCAACGGGACGCAGATGCCC
>SLST01000397.1 GCA_007130265.1 Spirochaetales bacterium | reverse complement strand
CGTACGCCTCGTAGACGACCGGGTGCGCGGGCTCGGCCATCGTGTGCCACTCGAAGCGCTCGGGGTCGCCGAAATCGGCGTCCGTGAACTCGAGCTCCCGGGCAAGATGAAAGGTCCCTTCTCTGACGATCACCCGCACGGTGGCGGGCTCCGACGTGCGGCGAACCGCGGAGCGTGCGAGCCGCTGCGCCTGCTCGATCGTGCGGAGCGGGCTCTCGAGGCTGCCCGAACGCGCGTCGTCGCCGTCCGGCGCTACATAGATCCTGATTTCGTCTTTCATGAGTGCCTCTTCGGTTCGCGCAGGAAGCTCGCGAGCAGCCGTGCGGTGTTCTCGATCGCGCCGGCGTGGATGATCTCGTAACCGTGCGTGTTCTCCATGGGGATGCCCACGAGGGCCGCCTTCGCGCTCTTGCCCAGGCGCTTGACGGCCGAAGCGTCCGAGCTGTAGTTCTCAAAGATGCCGATTCCCGGCAGCATCTCGAGCTGCAGGGCGTGCTCTACGAGCAGGTCGGCGACGTCCTTGCTGTAAACTGCGTAATCGTCCCGGTACCCAATGGACGGGTAGGCGTCCACCTGATTCGCGTATTCGTCCGGCGAGACCGGCGCGACGTCCACGGCGAGCGAGAGTGCCCCGGGCAGCGTACCGGCCGCGAAGCCCGCGGTGCCGAAGCCGAGCTCCTCTTCACGCGTGAAGACGATGTAGACCGGCACCGCCGGACCGTCGCCCCGCAGGAGCTGTTCGCATGCCTCGAGCGTTGCGGTAATGGGCGCTCGGTTGTCGAGCGCGAAGCCCGCAACGAGCGAGCCCATGTCCCAGAGCGAGCGATGCTGACCTGCGATCACCACGCGAGAGCCCGGACGTACACCGGATGCAACGAGCGTCTCGCCGTCCATACCGGTGATCACCTCGTACTGGTTGAGGTCGTAGTTGCCATGCTTCGCGTGCCACACGTCGGGCGTCTCTTCGCCCGTGTGCCACGATCCGAGCGAGAGCACCCCGCGAACGATCGAGTCGTCGGCGAGGATCTCGACCGGCAGCTGTCCGAGGAATGCAGGCGAGAAGCTGCCGAGCGCTGCGAGTTTGACCGTCCCGTCCGCGAGGATCCGCTTGATCATGAACGAGATCTCGTCGAGGTGGACAAAGACTCTGATCGCTTCGTCGGCAGGGCCGGTACTCGAGAGCGTCGCAATGAGATTCCCGGCGGAATCGTTGTAGTGCGGAATGTCGCGTTCGGCGAGCCAGGAACGGCAGACCTCCGCGACCTCATCTTCTTCGCCGCACGGGCCGCGCGCTGCGACGAGGCGCTGAAGCAGTTGCTTGATATGGGGTGACATCATTTCGCGGCAGTATAGCACGCCTGCTCTACCAGGTCCGCTCGCGCAACAGGTCCTGGATCGCCTCCCTTGGGACCGGCAGCTCGTCGATTCGGTCCTCGAGCCAGGCGGAGAAGTCGGCTTCGATCTCGTCGCTCCACTGCCGGTCGATCTGGCCCGACGTGTAGACGCCTTCGGCGAGGCGACCCTTGCCGAAGGCGTCGCGCAGCCGGATGAGCTCTGAGGTTTTCACGACCTTCTCCACCAGGTGGGGTGGTACGAATATCACACCGTCCGAGCGGCCGAGCACGACGTCGCCCGGCATGACCGTGACCCCTCCCAGCCGAATCGGGGTGTTGCAGCCGGTGAGCATGATCGTGGGCGAGGCGTAGGTGGGGTGGACGCCGCGCACGAAGCTCGTGAAACCGGGAAGCTCGCGCAGCCCGTCGACGTCCCGGACCGCCGCGTCGTGCACCACGCCGTTGCCGGACTTCGCGTAGATCGCCGTCGCGAGATTGTCACCGATCACCGCTCCCTGGTCGATCTTCCCGAACACGTCCGCCACGTAGACGTCGCCCGGCGAGAGGAGATCGATCGGCCAGGAAATCTGGTCGCCGATACACCCGAGCGTCTCGCCCTTGCGCTCCATGACTTCGCGCATGTCGGGTCTTCGCGGCATGTAGAGCGCGGTGAGCGCGCGACCTGTGAGGACCTGTCCCGGATGGGTGCAGACCCAGCCGCCTTCGTACTGCCAGTGAAACCCTTCGTTGCGGAGTACCGTCCAAGCTTGCGTGATCGTCACGCTGCGAAGCCGTTCGATCAACTCGTCGCTGACGCGCGGGCGTCCGTCGGCGAAGCGTTCGCCGGTCCACAGCGGCGTGTACTCGATGAGCTCCTCCGGTGTGAGATTCTGCGGCGCGAACTTCATCATCGCTCCACCTGGATCGCGTAATGCCCCTCGATGTACGGGAACCGTGCCTGTGCCTCTGGATGGAGCTCGATCCCCAGCCCCGGATTCTGCGGCAATATGAGATGCCCGCCGTCGACCCGGGGAGGGTCGGCGATGATGCCCCACTGAAGCGGTCCCTGGTGCATGCACACCTCGAGTACGCGCGGGTTGGGAAGCGCCGCCACGACGTGGGCGTTTGCCATTGCCATCGCGCCGTTGTGCCAGCTGTGCGGACAGACGTCCACGCCATACCGTGCCGCCGTCTCCGCGATTCTCATCGTCTCGCTGATCCCGCAGAGCCCGGCGTCCTGCTGCACGATGCCGTAGGCGTGCCGTTCGAGGTAGGGGCGGAACTGCTCGAGGGTCGTCAGGCTCTCGCCGCCGGAGATGGGCATGTCGACCGCCGCGGACAGGCGAGCATAGGCGTCGATGTCACGCGCCGGGCACGGCTCTTCGAACCAGGCGAACCCGAGCCGGTCGATCTCACGCGCGATCGCGAGCGCCTGCTCCTCGGTGAGTCGGCAATTGCCGTCGAGCATGAGCTCGAGCCGTCCGTCGACCTCTGAGACGAGCTCTCGCACGAGCCCGAGGAAACGATCCACGGTCACACCGTCCCACTCCCACGTCGTGCCTATGCGGAACTTCATCGCCGTGTAGCCGGCGTCGATATACTCCAGGGCTTCCTCGATGAGTTGCTCAGGACGCCGGCGCCAATCGTAGCGGCAGCCGCCCGAGGCGTAGACCCGTACCCGATCGAGCGGCTCATCGGCGATGAGCTCGCAGACTCGTCTTCCTGCGGCCTGTCCGCGAAGGTCCCACAGCGCGGTATCGATGCCGGCCACCGCCGCGTCGTGCGCGCGAGAGGTGCCGTTCGGATGCGGCACGATCGAGGCATCGTTGACATCCTTTCCGACGAGATCCGGCGCGAGCCAGTCGACCCATTCGGCGATCTTCACCGGCCAGCCGTACGCGCTCGCCTCGCCGATCCCGGTGAGGCCGTCGTCGGTCAAGATCCGTACGATCGAACAGTCCGCCTTGACGGTTCGGTAGACGGCCGTTATCCACTGTCGTTCGGGTTCGTGCATGCGGCTGAAGTTGATCGTCTCAACGCGTGTGATCTTCATATTGCCGGGTACCGTACCATATTGCGGAGGAGCTGCCCAGCGGGCGCGGCCGGGCAGGAGGGCCGAGCGGAGGCCACGCGCGATCCCGTTGCCAAATCGTCCCAGCGATGCTAATCTGACGACATGGATCAAGTAAAAACATGGGACCCGCTGACCGAGTGGCAGCATTCTGATATCGACTGGATCCGCGTCAAGATAAGCCGCGAGGATCTGGCTCGGTTCACCAAACGCAGCGATGTGAAGGGGCTCCTCTATTCCGTGGGGTTTCTCGCGATCATCGCTGTCACCGGCGCGCTCGCGTGGTTCTCGCTCACCCGCGGCTACTGGGTGCTGCTCGCGCTTGCGCTCTACTTCCACGGCACCTTCTACGCCTTCTTCGGGAACGCGCTGCACGAGCTGAGCCACCGCACGGTGTTTGCGTCGAAACCGCTCAACACGGCCGTGACCGCGCTGTTCGGATGGCTCTACTGGCCCTTCAACCCGCATCTCTACCGGCTCAGTCACCTGAAGTACCACCATCGCTACACCCTCCATCAGGGCAGCGACGGCGAGGACGTGCCAAATTACGTCGACCTCAACCCAAAGCTCATCCTCAACCTCTTCTTCAGGGTGATTCACCTCAAGGACCTCGCGTACAACCTCTACCGGCTGTTCACCGTGACGCCGACGAGCAAGGGATGGCGCGGGCGTGGGTTCAAGCCGGATGCGTGGGAACATTTCATCCTGCAGAACGCGAGCGCTGCAGAGCGGCGACAGGTGTACCGGCTCGCGGTGGGAAACCTCGTGGGCCACGTCGTCTTCGTCGCGCTGTGCATCTGGTCCGGACTCTGGTTCCTTCCGGTCCTCGTTACGCTTGCGCCCTTCTACGGCGCCGGGTTCCTGCCGTACATCGCCGGAATACACCAGCACGCCGGATGCGATGCGAACCATCCGGACTTCCGGATCTCCTGCGGCGACGCGAAACTCGACCCGCTCACCTCGTTCCTCTACTGGCGTATGGAGCATCACATTGAGCACCATATGTTCGCCGCGATACCCTGCTACAACCTGAAGCCTTTCAGCAGGTTCGTAGCCGACCAGCTCCCTCCCAAGGAGCGCGCACTACCGCGGCTGCTGCGTCTGAACCGCCTCTGCAGGGAGAAGTTCGGCACCTATCCGAAGTGGCGGAACGAGTACGGGGTCTACAAAGGCCTATGAACGATCCCACGGGAAGGTGTATGACGGGGTGCGCACGCGGCGTTTGAGGCCCAGTCTCAGCGTGATCGTCGTGCCGGGCGGGAGCACGACGGTGAGGTGATGGTCGTTCACCGGGGTCAGCTCCGTGGCGGTCTCCAGGTCAGGGGAGGTATAGGCTCCTACCTCGCCCGGGTAGTCGCTTCGGCGAGCGCTCGTCTCGGCCGTCGTGAACTCGTGCTCTCCAAGCGTTCCGGCCTGGACGACGACGCGCCTGGCATCGAAACCGCTCAGGTTCACCAGCGTAAGCGACACCTCGTCGGACTCGATCCGATCCACGAGCGCCGCGACATCCCGGGGCAGGCCGGGTCGTCGCCGCTCGCCGTCGAAGTACCGAACCGGCGCGAGCAGAAGTCCGCCGTTGTAGAGGTGTTGCGGCGCGCCGAGCGTGAGTTGTACGAGGGCCTCGGTCGTCACCGGGTTGAGTTGCTGCCACCAGTGGATGTGGTTGTCGCGTGGATCGGTCTCGTCGCGGCGGATCATCTCGAGCCGGCGATACACCTGATCCATCGCGACCTGGAGGATCTGCCGTGGGTAGTCCGGGTTCTCGCCCCGCAGGAAGCAGAGCCACGGTTGCTCATGGCCGGCGTCTTCCTTGGTGCGAAACGACGTCACCTTGCGCCAGTCGTAGCTCTCCTTCTCGCGCAGTTCGTCGAGGAGGGCGCGGTCGGCCTGTGAGCCGCTGGCGTTCCAGATTGCGGCAGGAAGTATGGGCGTGAGCGGTTGGTAGTCGGTCCACCCCGAGTCACCGTAGCGGTACGGTACCGCCCAGCTCGTCCCGTCCGCGCCGAGCGCGGCGATCTGCCCGGTCCAGTGGTGCCTGAGACTCATGGGCGCGGTGCGCAGGTCGATCCGCTTGCCGTGCTGCATGACCTCCCGCAGCTGGCTGCGCGGGAAGTCGAGCCACTCCTCGTCTCCCGTGACCAGCCACGCGCTGATGCCGGCGACGAGCGCGGCGAAGCCGACATTGTGCAGGCCGTGCGGCCAGGTCCAGCCGTACATGCTGCCGTACCACCGTCCGTTCAGATACTCGCCGACCCGTCCTGACAGGCCCACGTTGTCCGGGACCAGCCCTCCGTTTTCGCGGGCGCGGTCGACCCACGCCCCCACGTACTCGGTGAGCCAGTCGCGGTACTTCCGCTCGCCTGTCAGAAGCCACGCGTTGGCGATGAGCGAGCAGACGCTGAGGTTTGCCGCGGCATCTCCGCGTCCCATACGCTCCTTCATCGCTTGCCCCATGCGGCGCGCCTTCTCCGGGTCCCTGAGGTCCTCGAATCGCTCGACACCCGGTATGTCCTCGAACGGCAGACCGTAGATCTCCATGCCGGGGGAGTATCCGTAACGTGGTTCCTCACCCTCGTAGAGCCAGCGCGGGCCTCCGCTCCCGTTGTGCACGCAGCGGATGATACGCTTCTCTTCGTCGTAGTTGGGCGCCTCGGGATCCTCGTTCAGGTAGAATCCCGCAAAACGAGCGGCGCGCTCCCGGTTTGAGCGGTCGGCGGGGTCCGCCATGCAGAGCAGGTAGAAGTAGATGTAGCTCTCGCTCTGGTGAAACTGGTCGTAGCCCAGCTCGTACTCCTTTCGAATGTGGCCTAGCTCCTCGAGCAGTCGCGTTGTGACGTCCCACTGCCGCTTGCCCAGCTCGAGCAGGCGATCCGCCCCACCCAGGAGGTAGAGCGTCGGCCAGTTATGGAAACTCTCGTAGAAGTCGTCGGCTCCGTCTCTGGTCTCGTGCGGTCCGGTCCTCCAGATGAGCCGCCCGTCCGGGTGGGTGTACTTGTCGAGGAACGGATCTACCGACTCCTCCATCAGCGTGAACAGTTGTCGTTCGAGTACTGCCCAGGCCGGGGCATCCTCGATTGGTGTGGTTGCGGTTATCTCCATTAGATTGACATCTCCTCGGTGATTTCGGGTTTCTCGAACTGAAGCCGGTATAGCCTGGCGTAGAATCCGTCCGCCGCCATAAGCTCGTCATGGGTGCCGCGCTCGACGACGCGATGGTCGTGAAGCACGACGACCTGGTCGGCGTTGCGGATCGTGGAAAGTCGGTGTGCGATAATGAAGCTCGTACGTCCCTCCATCAGCCTGATCAGTCCGGCCTGGATCGTCGCCTCCGTCAGGCTGTCCACGCTCGACGTCGCCTCGTCGAGCACGAGGATCCGCGGATCCGCGAGGATCGCCCGCGCGATTGCCAGCAGCTGGCGCTCGCCTTCGGAGAGGTTTGCCCCGCGCTCGAGGAGCATCGTCTCGTAGCCGTCCGGCAGGCGGCGGATGAAGTGGTCCGCGTCCGCGGTGCGCGCCGCGGCGATCGCCTCGTCATCGCTCGCGCTCGGCTTCCCGTACTTGATGTTGGTCATGATCGTGTCCGCAAAGAAGTACGGCTCCTGGAGGACGACACCCATCCGCGTCCGCAGCGAGTTCACCTCCATGTCGCGAATATCCACGCCGTCCACCCTGATGCTGCCGCTGCGCACGTCGTAGAAGCGCGAGAGCAGGTTCACGAGCGTCGTCTTGCCGGCGCCGGTGGGGCCCACGATCGCCACGACCTGCCCGCTCTTCGCTTCGATGTTGATACCGCGCACGACGGTCTGATCGGGGTCGTAACCGAAGGTCACGCCGTCGAAGGTCACATCGCCGCGGATGTCCTCCATGAGTCTGGCGTCGGGCTTGTTGACGATTTCCGGCGTTGTGTCGAGCATCTCGAAGACTCGCTCGGCTCCTGCGAGCGCCGACTGAATGAGGTTGTAGACCTGGGTGATCTGGCGAAGGGGTTCGAAGAAACGGCTGGAGTAGATGATGAAGGCGGCAAGGAGGCCGACGCTGTATCCCCCGCCCTCAGTTACGGCGAGGTACCCGCCCACGCCCACGACGAGAGCCGCTGCGATGCCGTTGATGATCCGCAGAATCGGGTGTACGGCGAACGACACGATCTCCGCTCGCATACCGGCGTCGCGGGCGCGACCGTTCACCTCGCGGAAGCGCTCGTAGCTGTCGGACTCCTTGTGAAACGACTTGATGACGCGAACCGCCGCGACCGATTCGTTGAGGTTCGAGCTCAACTCGCCGACCATCGCCTGGTTCGTGCGAAAAGCTTCACGGACCATCCTGCCGAGGATTCCGGTTATCCATATGAGGAGAGGCAGGAGCGCGAGGACTACGAGGCTCAGGCGCAGGTCGAGGGCGATCATCGCGACGAGGGTGATCGACAGCGCGAAGAACCCTCCCACGAGCTCGGAGATTCCGTTGGTCAGCGCGTTGTAGATCATCTCGATGTCATTTGTGACGCGTGAGATGATGTCGCCCACACCGCGCCGTTCGAAGTACGACATGGAGAGCTTCTGCAGATGGGAGAATGAGTCCCGTCGGAGTCGGAATATGAGGCGGTTACTCGCCCGGACCATGAACGATCGGCCGAGTCCTTCGGCGATCCACGCGGCTCCGTAGATCACGATGATCACGAGCATTTGCGACGCAAAGGCCGTCGCATCCGGGCTGATTTCGAGGTAACGGGTGATGGCATTGCCCATCCGCGCCGGGGCGATCGCGGTGAGGACCGAATGACCGATGATCCCGGCGATGACGACGATCAGCGCCTTCCATTCGGCGCCGAAGCGGCGCAGGAGCCTGCCGATCGAGCCTCGGAAGTCTTTGGGCGTCTCGATCTGCATGCCGTGCCCGCGGCCCGGACCGCGTCCCGCGCCGCGGCTCGCGGGGCGAGAGCTTTCGGATCCCGACGATTGCCCGGCCGGCTTCTGACCTGTTCCTGGTGCGCTCATGCTCGTATCTCCGCGCTCTGCGTCTCGTGGATCTCGCGGTACATTGGATTGCTCTCGAGCAGCTCGTCGTGCGTACCAATCGCGACGATGCGACCTTCGTCGAGCACGACGATGCGATCCGCGAGCCGTACCGTGTTGATCTTCTGGCTGATGATAATGACGGTCTTCTCGGGGAGACTGGTGTAGAGATTGGTCACGATCTGCCGTTCGGTCTGAGCGTCGAGCGCGGAGGTAACGTCGTCGAGGATCAGGACGTCCGAACCGGACAGGATGGCTCGAGCGATCGCGACGCGTTGCCGCTGACCGCCCGAGAGTCCCGCGCCCCGCTCACCAACGTGCTCGTGCCATCCGTCGTCCTTCTCCTCGATGAACTCGCGGGCGCAGGCGAGCTCCGCCGCCTCGATCATCGCTCCGGTAGGCTCGTCCACTCGCTCGTCCCGGTGGTCCCGGCGGTAGGCGAAGCTCACGTTCTCGAGGATCGTTCCCGACATCAGAACCGTCTCCTGCAGGACGAGACTCACCCGTTCGCGTAGCGTCCTGATCGACAGCGATCGCACGTCCTGCCCGTCGAGCAGGACGCTACCGGCTGTGACGTCGTAGAACCGTGGTATCAACGAGGCCAGGCTCGTCTTCCCGGAACCGGTTCGCCCGAGAATCCCGATCTTCTCGCCGGGCCGTATCTCGAGGTCCACCCCCTCGACGGCCGGTTCGCCTTCGCCGTAAGAGAAGGAGACGTGGTCGAAGCGTACCGCGCCCTTGAGCCGGGGGAGGTCGACCGCGCGTTCGGGCTCCCCGATCGTCGGCTTGTCGTCAAGGAGATCCTGAATTCTCGTCGCCGAGGCTATTGCCATCGTGAGGAACTGGAGCGTCATGCCGAGTGCGATGATTGGCCACATCGCCCGCAGCGCGTATCCCTGAAACGCGAGGAGTTCGCCGAGCGTCAGGCCGGCCGCTTCCGGGTTGAGGAGGCCTTCGATGACCTGGACGCCACCGAACCAGGTGGGCAGGACGATCGCCATCTGGCCAAGGAAGAAGATAAAGGGGAAGGCGAGGGCGAAGGCGTAGCCGACCTTCAGGGAGAGCTTGAGGAAGTCGGTGTTCCGCTCATCGAACCGTGATTTCTCGTGCTCCTGGCGGGCGAACGCGCGCACGACCTTTGCCCCGGCGAGGTTCTCCTGGATGCTGTTGTTGAGCGCGTCGAGCCGTTCGCGCACTCTCATGATCATCGGGCGCAGAAAGGACGCGAGCACAAAGAAGATGATGAGCGTTCCCGGAAGCAGGATGAACATCACGCGGCTGAGCTGCGGGTTCTTGAGGAACATGAATATGAGGCTGCCCACCAGCATGATGACCGACTGGATCATCATCAGCAGCCCCAGGCGAACGAACATCCTGATGGTGTTCACGTCCGAGTTGGTGCGCACGAGCAGCTCGCCGGTTCTCCATCGGTCGAGATTCGCGAAGGAGAACGACATGATCCTGCGGTACAGATCGTTGCGAATATCGAAGCTCATGCCCTGGCCCGCGCGTACGAGCAGAACACCGCTGGCGAGGTGGAGACCTCCGGCGAGGACCGCGGTCACGAAGAGCGCGACCGAGGCGAGGACCACCGACCGGACCTCTCCCTGCGAGATGCCGAAGTCGACCGCGCGTTGAATCAGCTCCGGCTGCACCAGGTTGAACCCGGTCGCCAGCAGCGTGAGCACCAGTGATATCAGGACCGGCGCCTTATAGTTGCGCAGGTACCTGAACAGCCGTGTGAGCGCTCCCATCAGGGCACCTCCGTTTCGGTTCGCTTTCTGAGTTCTTCCACGATCAGGTGCAGTGAGTCGGCCACGCATTGGGCGCTGCGCGCCTCGAGGCGATCGAGTGCGCCGTGAAGATGCCTGCAGCGTCTGAGGCGCAGCCGCTCGAGGAGCTCGACGCCGGCCTCTGTGGGGTTCAGCACGACGCGCCGCCGGTCTGCCGGGGAGCGCTCACGCCGCAACAGCCCATCGTCCACGAGCCCGTCCACGAGCGAGGTGAGCGAGCTCTTGCTCAGATGCATCTGCGTGTGCATCGTTCCCATGTCGACCGGGCCGTGCCTCACGACGAAGTAGAGCGCGTGAAACCGCGGCGGCGTGATGCCCTCGTCCCGTAGTTCGTGCCGGGAGAGGCGGATGAGTTGGTAGTGGACGTCGCGGAGCAGCTGTTCGATACGCTCGGCGTGCTCATCAGTTCGATTCTCGATCATTTCGATTATCGAACAAAATGCACACGATGCGCCGTGGTGTCAAGCGTTTTCGCGTCGCGCGGTCCTCTGACGTGCTACGGTTCGTTGAGCGCCCAGTCGTACTCGTAACGAACGCGGCCGCGGTACCCGCCGTCGGCGAACGCCTGCAGCTGCTCGGCCAAGCCTGGTTCGGCGTACTCGAGGAGATGGTCGACCACCCCGGCGACATCCCCGCCAAAGTCCTCGGTATACCAGTCGTAGATGCTCGACAGGACGGGATTCCTCCCCGAGAGGTCGACCCCCCGCCGGTGATTCACGTACTCGTAGGCGGCCGCCTCGTACATCGCGTCCCAGGTCGCCCCCGTGAACGGTTCGGGCTGGAGGTTCGGGCAGCCGATGCTCGCGCAGTTGACCGCGTAGTGGATGCGCGGATCGCCCCAGATGGGCCGCATGATCCGGTGTTCTATGTCGTTCAGCGTGAGCGCCACGTCTTCCACGCTGACGAGCGCCGCATCCCAGGGATGGCGGTTGTAGAGGGGCCCGGAGATGTTGATGTCGCGGATCGAGGAGATCGGGTAGTGCTCGAGGATCAGCTCCACGGTCACCGCGTTGTACAGGTTGGTCCAGAAGGCCAACTGCTCGCCGCGGTTGAGCCCGGACACCGGGACGGACTCCATCCGCGCGATGTAGGCCTGGAGCCTCGCGCGGTCGCTCGACGTGACGTCACGGTACGCGATCCGGTTTACACCGTCCGCGCCGCCGGTCACGACATGCGCGGCGAGGAAATCGCCCCAATCCGTGTGGTCGATCGTGCGAGTGGACGCCGCATCGTGAGCCTCCCATCGTGGCCAGAGCTCCGCCTGCGGGGCCGCGGAGACGGTGATCGTGACACCAAAGGCGACTGCAACGAGGAAGCCCACACGCGACAGACCCTTCGATCCGCTTCGCGCCAGCTTAGATGTATCTGCAACCATGACCAGAAGATCTCGCCGTCGATCGTGTTCGTCAAATGGGATTCCCGGGATTTTCTTCGCTTCGATATTTGCTATCATTATCCTATGAGCGAGCAAGACACGAAGGACCAGTGGCATGCGATTGACGGTCAGGATGTCGTCGACCAGTTCGAGGTAGACAGCGAGAACGGGCTTTCACAGGACGAGGCGGGCAGGAGGCTCGAGGAGAGCGGTCCCAATAAGCTCCCCGAGCGGAAGAAACGCGGCCCGCTGGTCCGGTTCCTCATGCAGTTTCACAATGTGCTCATCTACCTTCTGCTCGCGGCCGCCGTGGTGGCGGGACTGCTCAACGAGTGGATCGAGGCGATCGTCATCCTTGCCGTCGTGCTCGTCAACGTCCTCGTGAGTTTCATCCAGGAAGGAAAGGCTGAGAAGGCTCTCGAGGGGATCAAGAAGATGCTCTCGCTCGAAGCGGTCGTCATTCGCGAGGGTGACCGCCGGACCATAGACGCCGAAGAAGTCGTCCCGGGTGATATCGTCGTCCTGCGCTCCGGCGACAAGGTTCCGGCAGATCTACGGCTCGTATCCGCGAAGGATCTGCGCGCCGAAGAGTCCGCACTGACCGGAGAATCCGAGGAGGTCGAGAAGTCCACCGGCGAAGTCGAGGCGGACGCGGTGCTCGGGGACCAGCGCAATATGGCCTTCTCGGGGACGACCATCACCTACGGCGAGGCCCGAGGCGTTGTCGTGGCAACCGGTGCTCAGACCGAGATCGGGCGGATCAACCAGATGATGACCGATGTGGGGGAGAAGAAGACCCCGCTACTGCGCAAGATCGACCGGTTTGGAAAGGTGCTGTCCGTCGTTATCGTTCTGCTTGCCGGTGGATTCTTCGCGTTCGGGCTCCTCGTGCGCGGTTTCGAGCTGCACGAGATGTTCATCTCGGCGATCAGCATTGTGGTCGCCTCGATTCCTGAAGGTCTCCCGGCAATCCTGACGATCACCCTTGCTCTGGGAGTGCAGCGTATGGCGGCACGCCACGCGATCATCAGGCGTTTGCCATCGGTGGAGACGCTGGGAGCGGTGAGCGTGATCTGTTCGGACAAGACAGGGACGCTCACGCGCAACGAGATGATGGTTCGTTCCATCGTTACCCCGGACGCCGAATACGAGGTTGAAGGCTCCGGCTACGAGCCGCAGGGGAGCATCGTCGGGAAGGACGATGCCTCGTCGGAACACCCCGCCCTTCAACGCCTCCTCCAGTGTTCGAAGGCGTGCAACGATTCGTCGATATATCAGAACGACGAGGGGCAGTGGGCCCTCGACGGCACGGCAACCGAGGGCGCGCTCGTCGCGCTCGCGCACAAGGGCGGGCTTGCCGACTTCGATCCCAGACGCGTCGATGCGATCCCGTTCGAGTCGAGTCACAAGTACATGGCGACCCTGAACGAGGTCGACGACAAGCGCATCGTCTTTGTGAAAGGTGCCCCTGAGCGGGTCATCGAACGGTGCAATGAGGAGTTCGCCGCGGACGGGCCGCGGAGTATCGACCGGGATGCCTGGCAGGCGCGAGTGGAGAAGACGGCCGGCCGCGGCGAGCGTATCATGGCGCTTGCGATGCGCGAGGTCGACGACGGCTGGTCGCAGATTGAGCACGATGACGTCTCTGACGGGTTCACGATGCTCGGGCTCGTGGGGATCATCGATCCCCCGCGCGAGGAAGTTCTCGATGCGATCCGTGAGGCCAACGAAGCCGGCATCCGCGTGATCATGATCACCGGCGACCACGCGGTGACCGCGAACGCCGTAGCTGGGCAGTTGGGCATCGGTGAGGGCGACGAGGCAATCACCGGCTCCGAACTGTCCGACATGGACGACGACGAGCTCGTCGAGGCGGTCACGAATCACAGCGTATTCGCACGGACCAACCCTGAGCACAAGTTGCGGCTCGTCGAGGCGCTCCAGAAACGCGGGATGCTGTGCGCGATGACCGGAGATGGAGTGAACGATGCGCCTGCGCTGAAGCGAGCGGACATTGGAATCGCCATGGGGATCAAGGGCACGGAGGTCTCCAAGGAGGCCTCGGAAATGGTCCTCACCGACGACAACTTCGCGTCGATCGTGCACGCGGTCGAAGAGGGCCGCACCATCTACGACAATATCAAGAAGACGATCCTCTTCCTGCTGCCG
>SLST01000043.1 GCA_007130265.1 Spirochaetales bacterium | reverse complement strand
GGTCGATCGAGGCGTGGACGGAAGCGGTGCGCTCATGAGCAGGGTACAGGCAGTCGAAGTGTTCCCGGCATCGGTGCCGGTCACGCGCACCTTCAACTTTGCATCCGGTTCCGCCGGTCGCGCCGGAGATGCCGCGCGCCTGGTCTACGTCAAGGTCACCGATTCTGAAGGACGCGTGGGGTGGGGCGAAGGTCGGCCGCATCCGCAGTGGTCGTACGAGTCGCATTCGAGTGTCGCCGGTGTGATCGAGGAGCACCTCGCGCCGGCGATCGTGGGGACGGAGATCTGGGACCTCCGCGGGCTTCACCGGCGCATGCATGCGGCGGTCGGACGCGGCCCGTCGACCGGTTTTCCGGTCGCGAAGGCAGCCGTCGACCTCGCGCTGCACGATCTGTGCGCGAAGGCGGCCGGACTTCCGCTGCGTTGTTTCCTTGGCGGAACGCATGAGGCGGACACGGTCGAGCTCGGCTGGACGATTGCGGTGGGCGGGGCCGACGAGATGGACGACGAGATCGCCCGCGGTCGCGAGGCAGGATTTCGTCAGTTCAACTTCAAGGTGGGATCGCACCCCCTGACCGAGGAAGCGCTGATGGCGCAGAAGGTCGTCGAGGCGACACCGCCTGGCCTGATGGTCTGGGCCGACGCCAACCAGGGACTCCCGCCGGCGATGGCGGCCGAGGTGTGCACGCGGCTGCATGAGATTGGTGTCGACGTGATCGAGCAGCCGCTCGCGGCGGACCGGTTGCATGCGATGCGCGCGCTGCGCGGCCGCACGCCGCTTCGTCTCGCGGTCGATGAAGCGTCGGTCAGCCCGTCTGACTTTTTTCAGTACGTCCGTGAGGACCTCGTCGACTTCCTCGTGATCAAGCTCACCCGTTCCGGAGGTATTCGCCCCACGATGGACCAGATCGCCGTCGCGAACGCCGCCGGTCTACCGCTCCTCGTAAGCGGCCTTGCCGACGGGATGCTCGTGAAGACCGCCGCCTGCCAGGTCGCCGCGGCCTGCGGCTACCGTGGTCCGGCGGTCCTGAACGGCTCGCAGTTCATGGACGATTCGGTGCTCTTTCCCGCGAAGGCCGACGTCGAGCGCGGGAGTACCATTCATCTGGGCGTCGCCCCCGGGATCGGGATCGAGCCGGACGAGGCGCAGCTGCGGCGGCAGCGGGGGTGAACGATCGTAACGAGGGTGTTCGCCGAATCGACCTCCGAGCGGGCCTTCGAGCTGTTCGATGTCCTCGCACTGCTCTTCCTCTGGATGCAACGCAGGCGCTTCGGCCGTCATCCGGCAGAGCGACGATATCACCGCCGGAGGCGCCGACTACTCGGTCACCGGCCGCGTGGTTCGTTCCAGCCACGACGCGAGGCCTCAGGGCCCTCGCTTCGCCTCAATCACCGGGTTGACAGTTTCAAGCGCACCGCCCGCGCCTCGGACTTCGCCTTCCACAGGTCATCGATCGTGAAACTCGCGCTCGCGGTGGGGAACAACGAATTGTTGTGGCAGAGCGGCTCGCTTCGAAGCGGGTACCGGCTGACCTCGCAGGCCGCCTCGAAGAGAGGCGTTCCGGGTACGGGCGAGTACTCGGCGACATGGGGTGCGCACCCGAGCCTGCCGAGACCGCCCACGGTGCTTCGAACCTCATCCGCCGTCTGTCCAGGGAGCCCGGCGAGCACGTAGGCGGCGATTTCGCGCCCGCGAAACCCCGCCTCCTCGAGTGTCGTGACTGTCTGCGCGATCGTAGCGCTGCGGAGCTTGCGGTCGTAGCGCGCGTGGAATCCCTCGTCGAGGCTCTCCACGCCCAGTCTCACTTCGCGGCATCCGGCCCGGTAGAGCAGACGGGCGATGTCGGGCGTCAGACGCTCGACGTGGACCGCGTTCGGCAGGTAGAACGCGAGTCTCCGTTCGCCGTAGACCGAGAGCACCCACTCGAGGAACGGCTCGAGCAGGGTTTGCGAGCCTTCAAGCAGCGCGTCGTCGTAGAAGGCGAAGGTTGTGATGCCGGCCGCGGTCGCTTCGCGTACGCGTTCGCGAGCGTCCTGCTCCCTCCCGGCGCGGAATCGAGGCGTGATGAGACGCGAGGCGCAGTAGGTACAGGTGCCCCGGCATCCTTCGTGCAACCGGATCACGGCGGCGTCCCGGAGCCGCCCCGAGTGCAGCTGAAGCGACAGGGCCGGGTTCGCCGGGATCGGACCGCGGAGCGGCGGTAGGCCGAGCGATGTGAGAAGCTCAGGCAACGCCGGCCCGGTCGCCGCGCCGGACGCGTCTGACGCGTCTGACGCGCCGTCGCCGCGAACCACGTAGTCGGTGCCCGCCGCCTCGGCGACCGTCTGCGGCGTCAGGGTTGCCGCGATTCCCCCCGCGATCACCGGTGCCGAAGGCATCTCCTGGCGGATCATCGTCGCGATCTCGGCAAGACCTTCGTACCAGTAGGTCATGCCGGTCCCGAGCAGCACGACGTCGGCGGCCGAGGCGCGGACCCGTTCGCGCAGCGTGTCGGGCGCCGGCCCGTACCGGGCGTAGCGGCGCGGCACGTCGCGGAGGGCCGCCGGGGTCTCGACGACCGTGCGCTTGATCCGACCGCGCCCGGACCCGTCAGGACGACCCGGACGGCGGGCGTCGAGCGAGTCGAGGAGCTCGACTTCGTATCCCGACTGCTCGAGCCATGTGCCCATGCGAAGGAGCCCGTATGGGTGCAGAAACAGGTCGTAGAGCGCGAAATCGTAGACCGGGGGCTGGACGAGCAGGGCTCGCGGCGCGCTCACCGGCCCGGACCGTCGCGAGGCGGCGTTCCACCGGCGGGCCGCACTCCCCATCGATCAAGCGACCGGATGCCCAGAGCCCGGGCGGGCGAATCAGCGGTGAGCCGATAGTCGTCCGCCCCGGCGTCGAGGAAGCCGGGGTCGGCCGCGATGCCGTTGAGATTGAGCCCGCGGCGCTTCAGTTCCTCCTGGCAGGCGCGCGCGGACTCCCCGTCGGGGGCCGACCATAGGAGGTTCTCGTCGATGTTCGGCTCCTCGATTCGCCCCCCGAAACCTCCGCCGCCAAAGAATGGCGCCGGAGGCTCTGCTGCACGATGGGCGACGATGACGTTCCGCTTGATGTTCGCTCCCCACGCCGGCGAACGCCTGATGAGAACCGCCGCGGGGCTTTCGCAGTCGACGATCACGTTGTCCACGAGGTCGTTCACGTCCTTGAGCGTGAGCCCGCCGCCGTTCACGCGACAGATGACGTTGCGCTCGACGAGCGTGTACCACTGACGGTCGTCGGTCCGGATGCCCGAATGGACGCCCGCGGCCGGGATGTCGTGCACGTAGTTCCCGCGGATGACGTTTCCCCAGCCGGTGCCGGAGATGTAGATCGCGTTGCCGTCGCCGAGGCGCTGCATCACGTCGCGGATCTCGTTATGCTCCACGACGTTATTGCGGCACGCGAGGTGCCCTACGACGAACATGAAGTCGCGGGGGCTTTCGCCGAAGCTGTTCGGTGAAACGACGTTGCCGTTGCGTCCGTCTTCGAGCGGTGTCTCGTGAAAGGCCGCCTCGCGGCCGGAGACGAGCGTGACCGCACCGTAGGGGAGACTGCTCAGGTGGTTGTCGGCGATCGCGTTGTAGCCGCTCTGCACGACGATGATCCCGGACGCCTGCCACCAGAGGCGGCCGGTATCCCGGATGCGACAGCGCCGGATCG
>SLST01000377.1 GCA_007130265.1 Spirochaetales bacterium | reverse complement strand
GCCGCCGCTGTTCTTCGGCGAGGCGGCGAGCTTCCTCCTCTTCGCGCCGTCGCTGCTCCTCCGCTCGTCGGCGCGTCTCCTCTTCGGCCTCTCTGCGCGCCTGCTCGATGTGGTCGGAGAGCAGAGCTATCATCCGTTCGATCTCCGGTCGCTGGCGATGGCCGGGCGCGAGCGCGAGGACGGTCGTGTAGTCGTCGATAGCGTCCTCGTACCTCTCGAGCCTCACCGAAATGTTGGCGCGATTCAGGTAGGTGTCGGCGGCGTCCGGATTGACGTCGAGCGCAGCCGTGTAGGAGGCGTGTGCGCGTTCAGCCTGCCCGAGATGGAGATAGTTGTTGCCCATGTTGAACCGCACCAGGCTTCGGTCCGCCCCCGGAAGACGCTCTGCACGCTCGAGCGTGGCAATCGCCCTCTCGTGCATCCCGAGTTGCTCATAGCTCAGCGCGAGGTAGAGATGGGCGCGCACGTTCACCGGTTCCTGCTCAATCACGCGCTCGAATATCGTGGCGGCCTCGCGCGCCCGATTATGGACAAGCGCCTCAGCCCCCTCGTCGAACAGATCCGAGGTCGACGCCGGCATGCTCACGAACAGCAAGGTCGCGGCAAAGACAACGGCAGCCGGCTTCATCCCGGTTTGACAGGCGAATGCAAACACCGTACTCTTCCTGCAAGCTGAACGTATGGGATTGATCATTGCTATTATCATCCTCGGTATTGCCATCGCAGTTATTGCGTTTTTTCTCATGCGGTCCATCCTCGTGCCAAAGCGGGTCGAGTCGCTTCGCACGCTGTTGAGGCAGAACAAGACCCAGGCGGTCATCAAGGCCGCGAAGCAGCTGATCGCGAAGGACACACGCAATGCCGACGCTCACTACCTTCTCGGACTCGCATACGACCAGGAGAACAAGCAGGAACTCGCCCTGATGGAGCTCAAGGCGGTGAACCAGATCGGCAATTTCGACGGCCTGGTCGAAGAGGTGCCGTTCAGACAGAAGATAGCGGAGCTATACGCCAAATTCAATCAACCGGAGGAAGCGCTCAAGGAATACCTGTTGTTGCTCAAACGCGAGCCGAACAAGGCTGAGTACTACTACTGCGTCGGGCGTATCTTCGAAGATCGCAACCGAAGCGACAAGGCGGCGCGCTACTACCGCAAGACGTGCGAGCTTGACTCCCGAAATGCTGAAGCGCGCGCCCGACTCGGACTGTTGCTGTATCGATCGAAGCGATCCGTGGAGGCACGCGCCGAGCTCGACGCAGCCGTCCGCCTGCAGCCGGACAACCACGAGGCGTGGTACTACATAGGGAAGATACTCAAGGACTCGAGAGACTGCATCGCGGCGATGAGTGCGTTCGAGAAGTCGAGTCGCGAGCCGGGCCTGAAAGTGAAGTCGCTGATCGAAAGGGGCGGGTGCCTGATCACTCTCGGAAGCCTCGATCGGGCAGTTTCGGAGCTCGAACGCGCCGCCAAGCTCGCGGACGAAGGGAGCAATGAATCGCTCTACGCACGCTACTTCCTCTCGCATTGCTACGAGAAGATGCGGCGCATCGAACAGGCCGTGGAGGAGTGGGAGTTCATCTACTCGAAGAAGCCGAACTTTCGGGACGTCGCTGAGAAGTTGTCCAAGTACCAGGAGCTGCGTACCGACGACCGGATGAAAGACTATCTCACCCTCGGCCGAGACCAGTTTCTCGAAGTCTGCAAGCGCCTGACCGAAGCGCTGGGTCTGAGCGTTCGAGACGTGCGCGGCATCGACAACGGCGCAGAAGTGGTGGCCGTCGAGAGCACGTCCAAGTGGAGAAACGCGCGCGCGATGCCCAAGCTCATCCGGTATCTGCGGGTTGCAGACATCATTGACGAGTCGACCGTTCGTGACACTCACGAGGAGATGCGCAAACAGGGGGTAACCCGGGGCCTGATCGTCACGAGCTCGACCTTCAGCCGTCTGGCGCAGGACTATGCGGAGAACCGCCCGATCGATCTGTACGCGAAAGACAGGCTGCAGTCGCTGCTCCAGCAGATCCAGTTGTGAACCGGTGAAGATACTCTGCGTGGCCGACCACGTTGATCCGCTCGTGTACAGCACTGCGGTGAAGCAACGATTCGCCGACGTCGATCTGGTGCTGAGCGCCGGAGATCTGCCGATGGAGTACCTCGGCTTCATCGCGGCGAGCCTCAACAAGCCGATTCTCTTCGTCTTCGGGAACCATCACCTCAAACACCTCTCTCGTTTCCGCAGATGGGGACTCGCGCACGACCCGGACCGCTATACGATGGCGAGTGCCGGGCCGTTTCGCAACTACTTCGGTTCAACCTACATAGGCGGCAGAGTCGTGCGAAGGAAAGGTCTGATCATCGCCGGTCTGGGAGGATGCCGACGGTACAACCGGGGCGAGAACCAGTTCACCGAGTTCCAGATGCTGGGACGCATCGTCCGCATGATACCGGCTCTCGTCTGGCACCGGATCATCCACGGGCGTGCCCTCGACATCCTGCTCACGCATGCATCGCCTCTCGGCATCAATGACCGCCCCGACCCCACACACGTCGGATTCAAGGTGTTCCTCTGGTTCCTCAGGACGTTCAGACCGAAGTACCAGCTCCACGGACACGTCCACCTGTACGACCTGAACGCCGAGCGAATCGCCGACTACGAGAAGACGATCATCATCAACGTCTACGATCACTATATCCTGGAAATCGATCCTGGAGCGGAGTAGCCTCCGAATGGAGTAAGGTATGAACAATCCATACTACCAACACGCGGCGGACACCGACTTCTCCAAGGCCCGGTCCCGCGAGACGCTGCAGAAGTTCGTCAATCTGCTGAATCCTGATCGCGACCAGATGCTTTCGTTTCGCGAGGTAAAGGACGCGCTGCGTCCGAGAGGCGAGTCCTACCGTGGCCTGCAGGTCGTTCCGCTCGATCGAATCGTCGGATCGGAGGGTCGGTACGCCGACTTCAACAAGCAGTTTCTCCCGCGGCACGAGCACCTGCGTCGGCGCTGGACCCGCGTCGATCAGGCGCGCCTCCGACAGGTGGACCTGCCGCCCATCAGACTCTATGAGATCGGGGGCGTCTACTTCGTTCGCGACGGGAATCATCGCGTCTCGGTTGCGCGGGCGCAGGGCGGGATGAGCATCGACGCCGAGGTAGTGGCCCTCGACTCCGCGATCGAGCTGGATCCCGGAGTAACCCGGGAGGGGCTCAAGCGTCGGGTGATCGAGTACGAGAAGAAGACGTTCATGCGCCAGACCCGGTTCGACAAGATCTTCCCGGACTACGATCTCGAGTTCACCGCCACCGGCCGCTACGATGAGATCCTCAACCACATCTACGGCCACAAGTACTACGTGAACATGCATTACCAGGAGGAGATTCCGTTTGAAGCGGCGATGCGATCATGGTATGTGAACGTCTTCGCCCCGATCATCTCGGTCATCCGCGAACAGAAGCTTCTCGCCAGGTTTCCCGGGCGCACTGAGGCGGACCTCTACGTCTGGTTGGTCAAGCACTGGGATGAGCTGAAACGCCGGTTCGGCGATGATTTCGACCTTGCCGAAGCCGCAGAGGATCTCTCCTCGCGATTCGGCCGTTCACTGTGGAGACAACTCCTCGACATGCACCGCGCGCGGAAGGCCGCTCGGGCGCGGAAGAAGAAGATCGCCACCGGCGAGATCATCGAGGAATG
>SLST01000602.1 GCA_007130265.1 Spirochaetales bacterium | reverse complement strand
TGGAACGACGGATACACCATGGGTGACAGCTACGACATCACTGTGGAGTAGGCACCGGAACGTCCCGAGTCCTGAGCGGTCGATCGCAGGAGCATGCTCTCGCGATCGGCCTCTTTCGGAACCGTGGTGATTTCTTCCTTCGACCGCCTGCATCCGATGCAGTGTCTGCCTGTACAGGTATTGGTAGAGGGATACCCGCAGGCGAGGTGGACCTCGGTCCTGCGAGCGGACACGACAACACGCGCTCCGATCTTCAGGACCTTTGTACCGCCCGTGTGGCACTGAGCCCGCTCGAGCTCGGTTGCACCGGGGGCGTGGCGCAGCTCGTTCACGAGCAGGTACGCTACGGAGCCGAACCACAGTCGTAACTGATTCACCCGCCCCGTTTCAGTCCTCCTGTGACAGTTGACTTGCCAAACTGCAGCCTTGCTGTCACTATCCGATCGGAGGTGCTCACAGATGAGCCTGCGTGAGATGAAACAGCGTCAGACTCGTGACCGGATCTGAAGCCTGTTGAGTCCCCGGATGAGTACGTGTGGTCCCGCGGAGCGGAGCTCCTCGATGCGTTGCTGGTGAAGATGGCCGCAGATCGGATGACCTTCCCGCCAACTACATCTTTGATCTGCTCTACAACGTCTATTCGCTCGGGAGACACGCCGACCCCACCGCGATGGAGGGACACGTCTACTCGTCCGACTGGTATCAGAGGCTTGCCGGCGGGGCCGGCGCCCGATCTCGCTTGCTCGCAGAAATCGTGAGCATGCTCTATGGATACACGCAACGGCTCGTCATGCTGGAAGCACAGCACGGCGTCCCGGACTGGGATCGCGCTATGGAGGACGTTCGAACTACGGGCGGCCTGCTGAAACGTGGATACATCGAGTCGCAGTAGGTCGCTGACGAGGAGAGGAACCAATGAAGCTCAGTTCCTGTTTTATCGAACCCGAAGGCCCCATCGAGACGAAGGTGCAGCAACCGGCCAGCTACCTGCGAGGCGTTCTCGATCTCGACGGGAAGGTCGTGAGCGCCGAGCTCGCGATCACGGCGTGCGGCGTCTACCGGTGCTTCGTCAACGGCAGGCCCGTCACCGACCAGGTCTTCACGCCGGGCTTCACCTACTACCGCGAGCGACTCCAGTATCAAAGGTACGACGTCACAGGCCTGGTGGCCAGCGGGACGAACGTCGTCGGCGTGGTCCTTGGAGACGGATGGTACCGTGGCAAGATCGGCGCCTTCTCGCGTCGCAACCACTACGGCACGAAGACGAAGCTCGCCGCGGTCCTGACCGTGACGTTCTCCGACGGGTCTGTCGCCCAGCTCACCACCGGTTCCGACTGGCGTGCGACGCAGGACGGGCCCATCCGAATGAGCGACTGGAAGGACGGTGAGGTCTACGACGCACGGATGGAGATCGATGGTTGGGCGGAGCCGGGCTTTGACGATCGCGGCTGGCACGGGGTCGCGGCGTCGGCGTACGACGGCGAGCTCGTGCCGAGCCGGGGCGAGCCGATCACCGAGCACGAGCGTTTCCGTCCGGAGGTCCTGACCACACCGGACAATTCGACGGTGCTCGACTTTGGACAGAATCTCTTTGGATACGTCGAGTTCTCCGTGAACGGACCGGCCGGACGTACGGTCCGGCTCACGCACGGTGAGACACTCGACGAGCACGGCAACTTCACGCTGAAGAACGTGAGCATGCCTGGCGCGTTGGAGAAGCGCACCGGTCTGCGCCAGGAGATCGCCTATACTCTACGCGAGGGAAGCCAGACGTATAAGCCCCGCTTCACCGCGCACGGGTTCCGCTACGTCAAAGTGGAAGACTGGCCGGAGGAAGTCGGTCCCGAGAGCTTCGCCGCCATCGCGGTCTACTCGGACATGAAGCAGCTCGGCGAGTTCTCGTGTTCGGAGGTACTCCTGAACAAGGTGACCGGGAATACGCGTTGGAGCCAGAAGGGCAACTTCCTGGACATCCCCACCGATTGCCCCACGCGCGAACGTGCCGGCTGGACGGGAGACATTGGAGTATTCGCGGAGACCGGCGGCTACCTCATGGACATCAACCGCTTCCTCACGAAGTGGCTTCGAGACCTCGCGCTGCAGCAGGACCCGGACGGACGCGTCGCGAGCATCGTCCCCGACGT
The DNA here is from genome assembly GCA_007130265.1 of Spirochaetales bacterium. Taxonomy (GTDB): domain Bacteria; phylum Spirochaetota; class Spirochaetia; order DSM-27196; family SLST01; genus SLST01. The sequence goes on along the minus strand of SLST01000602.1, from coordinate 1,553 downwards.
GGGAATGTTCAAGTATATGGACGGGAGCGCCGGGTGGGCGGACGCCGCGGTTATCGTGCCGCACACGCTCTACCGGCTCTACGGAAACACGGAGGTCCTGAACGCGCAGTATGAGAGCATGAAGCGATGGCTCGGGTTCGTGCGGAGGCGGGCGCGACGGACCGGGCTGTTCAGCAGGCACCGGTTCAGCCCGCACCGAAAGTTCATCGTCGACACCGGGTACCACTGGGGGGAGTGGCTGGAACCCGGCCACGATATGGGCAAGGACGTGTTGCGCAACACCTTCGTTCCGGACGCGGAGGTCGCGACCGCGTACTTCGCGTACTCCGCCGCCCTCCTCGCCGATGTCGCGGCGGTTCTGGGCAAGATCGACGACGCGTCGGAATACGCAGAGCTCTCGGCGAACGTGAAGGCTGCGTACCGGGACGCATTCACCAGCGACGGGATCGTGGAGTCCGACCGGCAGTGCCGGTACGTACGCCCGGTCGCGCTCGATCTCCTTCCTGAGGAAGAGAAGGCAGAGAACGTGGCGCGTCTCAACGATCTGGTCGTCGCGAACGACTACCGGATCGGCACCGGTTTCCTCACCACGCCCTTCATCCTCCCGGTGCTCACCGACTACGGATATCCGAACACCGCGTATCGCGTGGCGCTCAACCGCAAGAGGCCCGGTTGGCTCTACGAGGTAGAGAAGGGCGCGACGACGATCTGGGAGAACTGGAACGGGCTCGACGAGCACAACGTGCCCAAGGACTCGTTCAACCACTACTCGTTCGGGACGATCGTGGGCTGGCTCTTTTCGCGGGTGGCCGGCATATCGCCGCTCGAACCCGGCTTCGCGAAGAGCCGAATCCGGCCGGTCCCGGGCGGCGGACTGAAACAGGCAAAGTGCCGCTACGAGAGCGCCGCCGGGATGATATCCAGCTCGTGGACCGCCGACGACGGCGAGTTTCGCCTCACGGTTGACGTGCCGACGGAGACGCTCGTGGAGCTCCCGGACGGAAACTCGCAGACTGTCCCGCGCGGCATTCACAGTTTCTCGTGCCGTGTGCCGGAGTAGCGGCGCAGTCGCCCGAGAGCAACGTCCTCCGTCCTCACCGCCGCGCGGATCCGCCCCTGACGGATCATGCCTGCGGTGGACTTCGGATGCGCCGCGCGAGCAGGCGAGCGTCAGTGGCGCTCGACTCCACGAGACGCGCGAACTCGTCGCCACCCCAGCGCGCCAGGCAGTCTGAGACCCGGATCATCTTGCCAACTGCCGCGCTAACCCGCTGAATCACGCGGACACCGGTGAGGCGACTGCAGCAGTTCCAATTATGGGCGGCAGAGAGGAGAAGGTCAGAAGCCCTAAACTCCAATATCTCTACACGAGACACTAGCCCTCAAGAAAGCGTGATTTTCACGATCGTCTTTTAGAAAAGGCCGGAAAGGTCTATCCTGAAAGGAGTTAGTTGCGCTCGGCCAAGAGTGACTGACCCCAAGAAGGAGACCTTTCCGGTGAAACGATTGTCGCATAAACAGAGCCGAAAGAACAGTGCCAAACGCAAGCGTCG
>SLST01000487.1 GCA_007130265.1 Spirochaetales bacterium | reverse complement strand
GCTCACCACTGGCACCGTCGCGCTTGCTCCCCGACACCTGCCGGCCCACTTCCTGGCATAGGTCCTTTCGAGTCGCTCGGGTGAATCGATCGGCGATGGGTGCTGGTCAGGCCCTGCATGCTGAGATCAACAATTTCGGCACCAGTCTTCACGGATTGCGAAGGCGCGAGCCGGATTCCCGACCGTGATGCGGTGTATCGTCGGTTCGTCGATGCCGAAGTCGCGCATCAGCGGAAGAAAGGTCTCGCCCAGGTGCGTATAGGGCCGCGGCTTTCCGCCGTTCGGCTCACCGACCGAGTACCACCCCGCGTCGTGCGACAGGAGTACCTGTCCCACGTGTCCGGCGTCGAGCAGTTTGAGGAGCATCGCAAGGATCGACGCGTCGCTCGCGGCGCCGATTCCGTCGAGCTCGATCCAGCACCCCTCGCGCGCGACCATCCTGATAAGGTCGAAATCCTTCTCCTGGTGCGCATGGATGAAGATCCACTTCGCCGGGTCTACCTGGTGAACCGACAGCAGCCGCAGGACGTGCATCGCCGCGATGCCGGCGCACGTGTGGGTGCCGATCGTCAGCCCTGTCGCGCGGCTCGTGATCGCCGCGGCCGTGATGACCTTCTGCTGCGTCGGGGCCAGCGGCCCCGGTTCGACCGCCGTCTTGATGAAGCCTGGTCTGACGTCGGTCCCGTCGATTCCTTCCTCCCACTCGCGGATCCACTGCTCTGCAAGCGCCTGTGCCGTGATGTCGAATGTCTCCTCGGGCAGGTACGGTTCCTTGTACTGACCGGTATTTGTGATGAACTGCATTCCCGTCTGCTCGCTGAGCGCCCGCAGGACCCGCACGTCGCGCGCGAGGTACATGGGGCTGCAGTCGACGAAGCTCCTGACGCCTGCCGCCGCAATCTCCTCCACGTAGGGGCGCATCGTGCGCACGACCTCTTCACGGTCGTACCGGTCGGCGGAGGCGGTCTCTGCCCCGCCAAAGTCGACGAGAATATGTTCGTGCGGCAGCGTGAAGCCCAGATCGGCCGCGTCGATCTCACCTTGAACGGTCATGATTCTTGCCATTTGCATCGAGTATACCAGGGCTGGTAGAGTTGGTGTATGGATTTCGCGTCTGGGCCTGTTGTCCGCAGAATCGTCGCGCTCGGATGGCTGCTCGTCATCGCCGCGCTCGGCGCCGCGGAACCGGCAACCGTCGCGATGGTCACCGGACACCCGCGCATCGTTCGTGACGGCAGACCTCTTGCCCGCCGGGTAGAACCGGGCTTCGGACTTGAAAACTTTGACGCGATCCGCACCGACGGGCGCACGACCCTCGAGCTCACCTTCGACCGGCCTCCGGGTCTCGACGTCGTTGCGCGTGTCGAGCCGCTCTCTCACCTCTCCATAGAGGTTCCTGCCTCCTTTGGCGAACCGGTCGGAGTGATCCGGCTGATCGCCGGGTCGGTGGAAGTCTCGGTGCGCGACCTTCCGGAGGGGTGGGCCTTCCAGGTGCGATCGAGCGCGGCGGTCGTGCACGCACGAGGCTCGCGGTTCTCCGTGACACTCGCTGCGGACGGCACGATGCTGGTCCTCGCCGAAGCGGGTGTCGTCGAGGTGCGTGGCCCGCGCGGACCGACGCTCTACTCGCGACGGGGTGAGGCCGTGGAGATCGACGTCGACGCCGACCATCCGCGAAACCTGCGATTCGACGCCGAGCCGCCGGCCGGTTTTCGGCGCGCATGGCTCGACCGCCGCGCGGAGTTGGCCGCCGCGCGGGCCTCCGAGCTCACGCGCCTGCGGGGGCAAGCTTACCTCGCCGCTCGCGATGCGTTCACGGCCGCGTACGCCGACGTCATGGGACACCGTGACACGATCGACGAGTGGCTCGATGCCGCCGAGCGCGGGGTTGCCTGCACTGGTCGTCCCGGTGACGAAGACCACAGGCTGTACGAGTCGCTCGGGCGGGCTCACGCGTCGATGGCCGACTTCGAGCCGTTGTACGCGATCCTTGACTCCCTCGCTCCGGACCTTGGCGGCGACGCGGCGGCGATCCAAATCGACCATGCTCACACGGCCGCAGATCTCATCCGGATGGCCGCGAACGATCGACGCCTCATGGACGCGCGCTTCGCCACCGTGCGGCACATCCTCAAGCTCTCCGTCGCCTCCGCGGAGGCCGCGCCATGAGCGACTTCTATTCGGTCCTCGCAGCGCACTACGACGAGCTCTTCGGCTGCGACGACGCGACGGTCGCCTTCCTGTCCGAGGAGGGAGCGGTTGCCGGCGCGCGTGTGCTCGACGTTGCCTGCGGAACCGGGGCCTGCACACGGGCGCTGCTCGACCGGCGCGTGGATGCGTACGGGACGGATCTCTCGTCTCGCATGATCGAGCTCGCGAAAGAGAAGGCGCACGACGCCGGGATCGACCAGTCGCGGTTCTCAGTCGCGGACATGCTCGAGACCGCCGCGCATCCGTGTGTCCCCTTCGGTCTTGTCTTCTGCATTGGCAATTCGATTGCTCACCTCGATTCGCTCGACGACGTGGGCCGTTTCGTGCGCGCGGCGGCGACGGCGCTCGGTGCCGAGGACGGCCGGCTCGTGCTTCAGTACGTCGATGTGGAGGCGCTCGGGGTGGGCGAGACCTTCGAGCTGCCCGATCTCACCGGCCAGGCGGCCGCCATGCGCCGGGCGTACCACCGCGAGAGCACATCGCGCATCAGATTTGACGCTGAGCTCACGGTTCGAGGCGAGGCCACGCAGACGATCTCCCAGCGTCTTCTGGTCATTCCGACCGACGAGCTCTCCCGTCTCGTGAAGCAGGCGGGGTTCTCGTCGCTCGCCGTGCACGGCGGGTTCGATCGTGCCCCTGGCGATCGCGGCCGATGGGTCCGAGTGGTGGTCGCGGCGCTGTCCTAATCCCGCCGGAATGCCTATACTTAAGGGTAGGCGGGAGGCATCATGGCACAACTCTACCTTCTCAGCGTGGTGAGTCTGGTTTTCGGTGGGCTGCTTGCCGCATCCGGTTTCATCTCGCGGCGGATCCCCGCACTCGCGGGCATTGCAGACCTGGCAGAACACCGGCCGCTGGTCCTCACGATCGGGATCGTGTCGATCCTCGTCGGGGTACTGAAAGTCTTCCTGCGCGCGCCCGGGGACACCGTGCCGGTCGCCGGAGATCTGCTTCCGGTGATCGCGGGGATCGTCGTCGGGCTCGTCCTCGTGCTCGACCAGGGCTCGTACGGTGAACCGGGCCGCGACGACGCGGTGCAGCAAGGACGGCGGGCGCTTCTGAGCTATCGCGACCCGATCGGGCTTGCCGCGATCCTTGTCGGAGTACTGCACTTCCTCTTCCCCGCCGTGGTACTGTTCTGATGGGACGGATCATCCTAAGCATTGTCAGCCTGATCGTGCTGGCGGTGATCATCGTCATGAACGTCGGCTCGGAAGCGTCGTTCAACCTGTTGGGGTGGCAGATTGAGGCGGTGCCGGTCACGGTGATCGCGATCGTGAGTTTTGTAGTCGGCGCGCTCTACTCGTTCATCTTCTACTTCTTGAGCTATATCGCTCGAACCAGAAAGGCGAAGCTCGATTCGCGACGGAAGAAACTGAAGAGTCAGGAAACGTCGATGAAGGAGCGCAAGCAGCTTGCGTCCGCGACCGTGCCCTCCGGGTCTGCCGGCGAAACGCAGGAGCCGGCATCGGCGAGCGCCGCTTCGACCAAACCGCGGCGTCGGCTGTTCGGTCGCAAGTCATCGAGCTGAGGTTCGGCTCGGCAGCACAACCAGAAAAAAGGCCGCCCACTCGGGCGGCCTTTTTTGTCGACTGCGAGGCGGAAGTGCTACTCCTCCGCGTTGATCGCCTGCTCGCTCTCCATGTCGAAGAAGCGGGCACGATCCCAGACGGGGACGAACTTCGCTTCGTCTCCAACGGCGAAGCTAACCGTAGGCGGCGTGCGTGCGATGATCACGTGGCTGCCGGTGTCCACGTAGACGTGGATCTCGGCACCGAGCGGCTCGATAACCTGCACCGTCGTGGTGAGGCAGGTGCCCTCCTTCGCGTCCATATCGTAGCGCAGGTCCTCCGGTCGCGTGCCGAACACGACTTCCTTCCCGATGTACGGTTTGAGGTTGTCGGCGAGCGATGAATCGACCTCGACCTTGAAGTTGCCCTCGTCGATCATGATCTTGCCGCCCTCTTCGCTGACTTTGACGGTCATGAAGTTCATGGGAGGCGATCCGATGAACCCCGCGACGAAGCGGTTGACCGGGTTGTTGTAGAGTGAGAGCGGGTCACCAATCTGCTGGATGACGCCGTCGCGCATGACGACGATCTTGTCGCCCATCGTCATCGCTTCGACCTGGTCGTGGGTAACGTAGACCATCGTGGCCTGCAGGCGATTGTGGAGCCCGGAAATCTCCGCGCGCATCTGGACCCGAAGCTTTGCATCCAGGTTCGAGAGCGGCTCGTCGAAGAGGAAGACCTTGGGCTTCCGCACGATGGCACGACCAACGGCCACACGCTGTCGCTGGCCACCGGAGAGCGCCTTGGGCTTGCGGTCGAGCAGCTCCTCGATGTCGAGAATTCGTGCTGCCTCGTCGACGCGGTTCTTGATCTCCGCTTTCTGGAACTTCCTGATCTTCAGACCGAATGCCATGTTGTCGTACACCGTCATGTGCGGGTACAGCGCGTAGTTCTGGAAGACCATCGCGATGTCGCGGTCCTTCGGAGGAACGTCGTTGACGAGCTTCCCGTCGATGTAGAGCTCGCCTCCGGTGATGTCCTCGAGTCCTGCGATCATCCGCAGCGTCGTGGTCTTCCCACAGCCGGAAGGACCGACGAGTACCACGAACTCCTTGTCCTGAACGGTTATGTTGGCGTTCTTGACCGCCTGGACATTCCCTTCATAGACCTTGGTGATTGACTTCAGCTCAACTGTAGCCATGCCTACCTCCGTAGATTATTCTATTGGATCTCTATTGTAGGGCGAGAATGGCCGATCTGTCAAACGGAATCGGATCTGTTCGGATCCGCGGGAGGGTTCATGCACGTTCTTGGCATCGCGGTGATATCCGTAGACGGCTGTCTCGCCCGCCACGAGGAGTCCGGCGTCTCGTTCGCCTCTGCCGAAGACCAGGCCGAGTTTCGCCGCGCGGTCCAGGAGTGCGGCGCGACGGTGATGGGGCGCCGTACCTTCGACGCCGTGCGCGAACGGATTCTCGGCTCGAAGGACCATTCGCTCCTTCGCACGATCGTCACGCGCGAGCCGACGCGGTACGCCGAGCTTGCGCAGCCGGGCCGGATCGAGTTCACCTCTGCAGGGCCGCGCGAGATCGTGAGGTCGCTCGCCGACAGGGGGTACCGCTCGGTCGCCATCCTCGGGGGTGCGCAGATCTACGATCTCTTCACTGCCGACGCGTTGATTACCGAGTGGCAGATCACCGTCGAGCCCCGGCTCTTCGGGACGGGAACGAGGATCCTGAGTCGTGCCGCCGACCCGCCGCTCACGCTCGTGGAGCACCGCCTGCTGAACGCGAATACGCTGCTGCTGCGGTATCGCGTCGGTTGATTGGTTTCCTCCGCGGCTGCGCGCTTACTATACTTTGGAGAGCAGAATGGCTGAACAGGACACTGGACGCAGAAAGCGAAGTGAGCCCGGTCGCACGCCGGCCCGCACGCCGCGCCGATCCCTGGCCGCCCGGGTCGTCGCCGGTGTCGTCATCGCAGTCGTCGGAGTCGGCGCCGTCGGGTTCGCGGCTCTTTCGCTGACCGCGGGTCTGCTCTTTCAGCCGACGGTGCGAGGCCCTGAAGCGCCCGCCGACCTGGTATTCGAGATTCATCCGAATCAGACGCTGCGGATGATCTCCCGACGGCTCGCCTCCGACGGGCTCGCGCGCAGCGCGATCGCGCTTGAGGCGTACGGCCGGCTTCAGGGGTACGAGACCGGGCTCCAGGCCGGACGCTATGTCGTCTCACCTGCGATGTCTCCGGTCGAGATCCTCCGGAAGATTCGCAGCGGCGATGCGGTGTTCGATGAGATCACCATCACGATCCCGGAGGGCTGGAGTCTCGACGACGTTCAGCGCCACTTCGAGGAGCGCGGGCTCTTCACCCGCGCCGAGTTTGAGGCTGCGTCGGTCATGCAGCCCGCTTACCGCGACATCGGCATACTTGACGGTCTGGAAGACGACACGATCCTCGACGGCTACCTCTTCCCGGATACCTACCGGATCTTCCCCGACAGCACGCCGCAGAGCGTCGTTCGGCGGATGCTCTCGAACCTGCAGCGTCGCGTCTCCGGTGAGGTTCTCGACGAGACCGAGGCACAGGGACGCACCCTGCACGAGGTTCTGACCCTTGCGTCGATCGTTCAGAAGGAAGCTAACGACGCCTCGCAGATGCCCGACGTCGCCGGCGTCTTCTGGAACCGGCTGCTGATCCGGATGAGGCTGGAGTCCGACGCGACGGTCAACTACGTGCTCGGCACGAGCCGACGGCAGCCGACCTTTGCCGACACGGCCGTCGTGCACCCCTACAACACGTACGTGAATCCCGGCCTTCCGCCGGGTCCGATCGGGAATCCCGGGATCGACGCGATACGCGCCGCTCTCTTCCCGGCGAGTCACGACTACCTCTTCTTCCTCCACCCGATCGACGGGCGTATCGTGCTCTCGCATACGTTTCAGGAGCACCTGGCCGCCAAGGCGAGGTATCTCGACTGAGAGCCGTCTCGCGGCTCAATCCTCCTGCTGCATCAGCCAGGTCCTGACACTCGACTCCAGATCGCGCGTCTGCGGAGCTTCCACCACCTCTCGCATCACCCATGGCTCCACTACTTCCGTTACGATTGTCATCCAGTGGCGAGGCTGCGCCGGTGGGAAATGCAGCCATGCCGCCGGGGGAATCATGCCTTCGAGCTGCGGGTAGTAGCGCGGCACATGGCGCTCGGTGACTCGCCACAGCGACGAGAAGCCGCCGGCGACCCCGAAGACGCTCGCCCGTTTCCGCAGCGCGCTCTCCATAATCTGCGCCTGTCGGTCAAGGGTGAAGAGGTCCGCGAGAAAGCGCTCTGCTCCGCGCCTGGATCGCGCGCCGGACGGGACCCCAACGTAGACGACACGTTCGAGCGCCTTGATCTCGTTCTCGTTCCCGAACCATCGAAAGCTCAGCCCCGCCCGGCGTGCGTCGCTGAGCGAGAGAAAGCGATTCGACGTGTCGTATCCGTAGGCAACGCGGCCGCGGCGTACGAGCTCGATCTGGGGATCGTAGAGGTAGCGCTCCTGGAATGCGCGGTCGGCTTCGAGGCCGCCATGGTCGGTCAGCCATTCCCTCGCTGACGAAATACCGCTGAGCAGAGCCTCCATCCGCCACGTTGGCGCTCCGTCTTCCGCTTCCCGGGCGCGGAACCCGCTCGTCCGAAGGAACTGATAGAGGAAGGCGGGATTCCATACTGGTGAGTACGCCAGACGAACCCACGAGTCGCTGCGGTTCTCGTTGAACGACGCTCCGCGTTCTCGAATCTCCTGCGGCGTGATCATGATGGGCGTGTGTGGATCCCTCGGCCCCCCGGCGAAGTAGACGAGCGGCAGGTTGAAAGAGACCGGCAACAGATATTGCCGGCCGTTTCCGGCTCCCGATGCGAGTAGATCGGCGTAGAAGGCTTCCTCGTCGAGCTCCCGCCGCATGAACCGGTCGAGCGGTTGCATCATGCGTGCGGTAGCCTGATCGCTGATGGACGTTCCGATGACCAGATCCGGCTTGTTCTCAGCAAGGCGAAGGGCGGACGCGAGATCGGCTCGGAAGACGAGCTCCACGACGTGTTCCTCCTGCGAGGCGTTATACAGCTCCACGGCCGGAACGATGTCCGGGACGTCGGTCCACAGCACGACCGCGGTTGGTGAGCAGCCAACCAGCGGCACGATCGCCATCGCGATGATGACGGGTAGTTCACGTAGTCGCACGCGCCCACATTAGGACGCGGCTCCTGCCGTGTCAAATGATTCGAGTTCTCGCCCTGAGACGGTTTGACGCGGATCGATCCGCGTCCTATGCTGGCGGCATGCGTATCGTCGTCATTGGCGGAGCCGGTTATATCGGCAGTCACGTGACCAGGTGTCTGCTCGACGCGGGCCACTCGGTTACCGTCTTCGATAATCTGTCCTCGGGGCTGCGCGAGAACCTTTTCCCTGAAGCGCAGTTCGTCCACGGAGATATCTGCCATCCGCTCGAGTTGCGTGAGGTGTTCGCTCGCCCGTCGGCGTCGGACGATCGTCCCGCTCAGGCCGTCGTGCACCTCGCCGCGGCGAAAGCCGCGGGCGAGTCAATGACGAACCCTGAGAAGTACTCGACCACCAACCTCGTCGGGACGATCAACGTGCTGAACGCGATGGCCGCGGTCGGGGTCGGCAGAATCGTCTTTTCGAGCTCCGCCGCAGTGTACGGTGAGCCGAGCTACCTGCCCCTCGACGAGCTCCATCCCACAGATCCGATCAACTACTACGGGTTCACCAAGCTCGAGATCGAGCGTATCCTCACCTGGTACGACAGGCTGCGGTCTGTCCGGTTCGCAGCCCTGCGCTACTTCAACGCCGCGGGGTACGATCCGGAGGGGCGCGTGCGCGGCCTCGAACAGAATCCCGCGAACCTGCTGCCGATCATTATGGAGGTCGCGGTGGGCATAAGAGGCGAGCTCGAGATTTTTGGGGATGACTACGAGACCCCGGACGGCACCTGTGTTCGCGACTACGTTCACGTCACCGATCTGGCCGAGGGGCACCTTGCGGCGCTTCGCTGGATCGACGAGAACGACTCGTCGTTGACGGTGAACCTGGGAAGCGGCGCGGGCGCCAGCGTCGCGGAAATGGTCGAGACCGCTCGAACCGTCACGGGCAAAGCGATCCCGGCGCGGGTTGCAGGACGCAGGCCCGGTGATCCGGCCGAGCTGGTCGCGACTGCCGAGACCGCCGGTCGAGTCCTCGGGTGGAGCGCGGCTCACAGCTCTGCCGAAGAGCTTCTGTCGACCTCCTGGCGCGCCTACCGCGAAGCCTACGGCAGGGCGCGCGAGAGCTGAACCGCCTCAACCGTCGTTGCCGGCGCGACGACCTCGATCGTGGAATCGCGGTAGAAATAGACGCGCGACGCCCCGTCGACGACTCGAGGCTCTCCGAGCAGCTCGAGCGCAGCGTCGAGCCGCATGCCGATGCGTAAGCCCCCTCGCAGCGGCACCTTCGGATCTTCGATCCGGACGGCGAGCAGGTGTTCGTACTCCTCGCGCACGTTGATCAGAAAGGTCACCTGAAACCCGTCATAGTACCACCGCTCGACTTCCAGCCCGGACGCGCTTTCCGGCGCCGAAGACTCGGATACGGAGGCCGGGCTCCCCAGTTCGTGCCGGACACGCTCCCGGTCGGCATCCATACCGAACTCGAACCCCCACACATCCTGCACGCCACCCACGCGCGCGAGATCCGGCCGATCGTCGACCTCCGGTCCCTCTTCGGGTGCATCACACCCGTACAGAGAGAGGAGGATGACAGCTATCAGCACATGTCGTGCGCTACTCATGTTGCTCCTGCGTCCTGACCCGCGGCGAGAGCTCGAAACCGGGGCAGTGTCTGCCCGTTGTCTCGAGAACGACCTGGCTCGGGAGCCGTGGCGTCTTGATCTCGAACAGCCGGCATCCGCGCGGAAACCTCGGATCCCATGTGACGTGGAAATGGGTGCACTTGAGGCAGTTCGGGGCTCCACCGCCCATAAACGCATACTACTCGGATGTGCCGATATGATCTATATTGGAAAGGAAATTGCAACCGCGCGAAGGAAGGAGCTTTCTATGGATACGAGATTCTACCTGTCGATTTTCCCGCTCGAGGCACTTATCGCCTCCCAGCTGCCGCCGGAGCGGTTCGGCCAGTACATGGCAACGGGCCGCAAGAACGGCTCGTACGAGAAGCTGGTGTTTGCGGAGATCGAAGGCGGTTTCGGCAACTACTTCGACTGGAAGCATGCCGAGGAGAAATGCGTGCGCCATGAAGACGGCGAGCCTAAACATTCGCTGTGGATGAGCGTCTACCGGACGCTGGAGAACGTTCCTCTCAGTGCGCTCAAGGAGCTCTATCTCACGACCAACGACGGCAGATCGCTGCGTCTCGAGCCGAACGAGTTTCAGAAACCGGACGTCGACCGAAAGTACTGGGTCTACCAGGAGCTGTGTCCCGTACGGCCGCTCGTTGTCAGCGCGTACGACCCGGTTACGTTCAGCCAGCACATGACGTACAAGGACGTCAAGGTCGCCGTCCCCAAGATCGCGTTCTGCGATCTGAAGGTGATCGATCTCAACAACCTCGAAGACACCGGCAATGTCGGTACCGTGTACGACACGAATATCGAGCACCTGAAGGCGTGCATCGCGTCGGTGACGAGCGCGGAAGTGAAGAAGGTTAAGAACGTCGAGCGATCGCGGACCGAAAGCTTCGGCTACCAGACGATCAACAGCGGTATCTATATTGGCGAGGGTCGCAGTGTCGTCGAGTATCGCCTGCCGAGCCTTGACGAAATCCGGATGAACCACTTCGAGTGGGGTCGCTCGGCGATGGTCCTGTAGCAGTGGTAGAGCACGACCGCCCGGCTGAACGGGCCTACCTCGTTGGTATTGCGTCGCGGGACGAGCGTACGACTGCCCCAGCGCTGCTCGAAGAGTTAAGGGCGCTGACCGAGACTCTGAGTCTCGAAACGGTGGGCCTCGAGACCGCGACGGTCCGGGAGGTTTCTCCGCGCTACTATCTCGGTGCCGGCAAGGCGAAGGAGATCGCCCGGCACGCACGAGACCTCGAGGCCGACGTCATTGTCTTCGACGAAGAGCTCTCGCCGTCTCAGCAGCGCAACTGGGAGGAGCTCGCCGAGTGCTCGGTAACCGATCGCCAGGGGATCATCCTCGAGATCTTTGCCGACCGAGCTCAAACTCGCGAGGCCACGCTGCAGGTGGCTCTCGCGCGGTACGAGTATCTTCTGCCGCGACTTACGAGCGCCTGGTCGCACCTCTCGCGTCAGCGCGGCGGTCGTCGCGGCACGCGCGGCGAAGGCGAGACCCAGCTCGAGGTCGACCGCCGAATCGTCCAGCAGCGGATCGCCTCGATCAAGCGCGACCTGCGCGACGTCGAGGGGCAGCGCGCCGTGTCGCGGCGCCAACGTACGGAGCTGCCCATACCCAACGGATCAATCGTCGGCTATACCAACGCAGGTAAGAGCAGTCTGCTCCGCGCGCTGACCGGGAGCGAGGTTGTCGTAGCCAACAAGCTCTTCGCGACGCTCGATCCGGCCACCCGTCGACTCGAGCTCGAAGGGGGCCAGGAGGTCCTGCTCACCGACACCGTCGGATTCATCAGGCGATTGCCCCATGGACTCGTCACCGCGTTCAAGAGCACGCTCGAGGAAACCCTGCTCGCGCCGTTTCTGCTGCACGTGATCGACGCCTCGGATGCGGCGGCCGTGGAACACGCCCGGATCACGCGTGAGGTGCTCGATGAGATCGGCAGCCGCGAAAAGCCGACGATCCAGGTGCTGAACAAGATCGACTTGGTGGATCCGAAAGCGCTCAACCTCGCCCGTCTCTCGTTTCCGGACGCCGTACCGGTGAGCGCGGCCACCGGAGCCGGCCTTGAACGGCTACGCGATGAGATCCGGAAGATCGTGACAACCGCCTTTGCCAGGATCGACGTGGCGATTCCTCACGCACGCTACGATCTGGCGGCACTCATACACCGCACCGGTCGTGTGCTCGAAGAGCGGCACGTGGACGGCGCCGTGGCGATCCGCGCGGAAGTCCCCGAACGGACCCGCCGGATCGTGGAGGAGTACACCACCGCGTGAGCGAGGACGGCGCCGCCGAGATTCGGTGCAATGGGGTGAGCCGACGCTACAACGACGGGAGCCGGATCATCACCGCGCTCGACGACTTCACCGAGCGCTTCCGACTCGGCGAGACGGTCGCCGTGACCGGACCTTCGGGTTCGGGCAAGAGCACGCTGCTTGGCCTGCTCGCGGCGCTCGACTATGCGGATGAAGGGACGATCTACGTGGGCGCGACGGAGCTCGGCTCGCTGAGCTCCGTCGAGCAGACCGCGCTGCGGGCGCAGAGCATCAGCTACCTCGCTCCCGACCACAACCTCCTGCCGGTACTCTCCGTCTACGAGAATATCAGCCTCGCCCTCTCGCTCAAAGGACTTCCCGAACCGGAGATCGACGGCCGTATCAAGGAGAGCCTCAGCAGGCTGGAACTGTCCGACGTAGCCTACCGGCTTCCGGCTGAGCTTTCCTCCGGTGAGCGCGCCCGCGCGGCGCTCGCGCGTGCTCTCGCGAGCGGTAACCCCATCCTGATTGCGGACGAACCGACGGCCCATCTCGACGCTCATGACGCGATGCGTGTAGCGAGCTTGCTTGCGGCGTTCGCATCAGACGGCCGACGCGTCGTGGTTCTTGCCACGCACGATCCGGAGGTCGCCTCACGCGCGGACCGTGTGGTGCGGTTGCGGCCCCAGGCGCCCGGACCCGAACGGGAAGAGGCATGAGCACGCGCCAGGCACGGTGGCTTGCGCGCCGGCTCATTACCAGACAACCCGGCCAGGCAGTACTGATAGGGCTCGTCTGCCTCATCGCCGTCGGCGCCGGCGTGGTTGCGCATCACGGCGCGCTCGCCGAACGAGACCAGCTCGAGACCGATGCTACCCGGCGGTACGGCTACGTGTCGGTTACCGTCGATGGTGCGGCCGCTCGGGGTTCCCGGGTCGCGCACCTTCCCGACCGTGGGTTCAGCCCGATCCCCGACGAGCTCGTCTCCAGCGTTCGCGTTGCGGCTGAACGGCTCGGGCTTCGGGTGCACGGTCGGTTCGAGGGCGCCGTGTACGATTCGGGAGAACGGCGCGTACGCCCTCTGATCGCCGTCGGACCGGATGATCCGGCTCGGCTCGCCGAGGACGGGAGCCGCTTCGACGAGCGTCGATTCGCCGTTGCGATCGATCGGTACGGCGCCGGCGTAGCCGGCCGGCAGAGAGTGGAGTGGCACGAGATCCCCCCTGCGATGATCGCCGGGATGACGACGGACGGAAGCCTCGTCGTCGAAGGGGAATGGATGGATACCGTGCTGCGTGCCGGATACGACCGGCCGGATGGATCGTCCCTGGTGGTCAACGTCCTCGTTTCCGACCCGCCTCGCATTCGCGATGCGAGTCCCTTTGCTGCCGCGTTCGAGCTTGCCGAGCGGCTCGCCACGCTCGACGCGGCGGTTCAGGTGGTCGCGTGGCCGGAGACGATCGGTTACGGCCGCTACGCTGCCGCGACCGGCGCCGATCTGTTGCGGCCGATCCTCCTGCTCGTCGCGGCGGTTGCGACTGGTGGTGCGACATCCGTCGCCGTGCGCAACAGGACTCGCGATATCGGTCTGCTGCGAACGATGGGATTCGGCGGTGGGTTCATCCGCCGGGTCTTCGTGCGCGAGAGCGGACTCGCCTCGGTTGGCGCGTCGGCACTCATCCTGGTCGGCCTGCTCGCAGCTTCGCAGGCGGGAGCCTCAGTGGTGATTGATGGGCCGGTCAGGAGGACGCTCGCCTTCGGCGCCGCTCTGCCGCCGGTGGTCTCCTTCCTGGTGCTCCGCGCACGGTTGCGCGCTCCACTGCGCCGGGAAAGGAGCGAGTGGTGAGGACGATCAAGCTCGCCTGGCGGGCGGTCTATGCCTGGCGGAAATCGATCCGTGCCCCGTACGCCTCCGTCGTCATCGCCACCGCGATCCTCGTGCTCGCCGGCTCTGCAGTCGAACCAATCCGGCTCGCCGTGCATGAGATCCATCGCCGCAGCCT
>SLST01000176.1 GCA_007130265.1 Spirochaetales bacterium | reverse complement strand
GAGCACTTGCTCGACACGCAAGGGGTCGTTGGTTCGAATCCAATACCG
The DNA here is from genome assembly GCA_007130265.1 of Spirochaetales bacterium. GTDB lineage: Bacteria > Spirochaetota > Spirochaetia > DSM-27196 > SLST01 > SLST01. Next base: position 3,668 of record SLST01000176.1, on the reverse strand, counting down.
CCCATCCAGGAACCCGGCGGTTTTCCGTCGGGTTCCTTTCTTTTTTGCCGGCCGCAGTTCATCTCCGGAGGGCGTCTGACGAGGTGATCTGCTTGCCGAGGAGGAGCGTCGCACATACACTGCGAGGATGGAACGATCTCCCGCCGGCAGGCGCGTTCTCGACGCAGACGGGCACCGCACGAGCGCGGACCGCCCCAACGACTACCACTGGTGGAAGCACGGCGTGATCTACCAGATCTATCCACGCAGCTTCGCAGACGGATCCGGCGACGGGACCGGCGACCTGCAGGGTATCGTCTCGCGTCTGCCCTACCTTGCCGATCTCGGCGTCGACGGACTGTGGCTCTCTCCGATCTTCGACTCGCCGATGCACGACTTCGGCTACGATGTGCGCGACTACTGCGCAATCCATCCCCTCTTCGGGCGTCTCGCTGATTTCGACGAGCTGGTAGACCGGGCGCATGGCCTTGGCATACGGATCATCCTCGATCTCGTGTTCAACCACACGAGCGCCGAGCATCCCTGGTTCCTCGAGTCGCGCTCCTCAAAGGTTTCGCCGAAGCGCGACTGGTATCTGTGGCACACCGGCCGCAGGTTCCTCGGGCTGCCGTGGCGAACGTGTCGCCGCCCGCCGAACAACTGGCGATCGGGATTCGGCGGGAGCGCGTGGAGGCTTGATGAGCGAACCGACGAGTACTATCTGCATCTGTTTCTCGACTCGCAGCCCGACCTCAACTGGCGCAATCCCGACACCGAGGCGGCGATGTTCGATCAGGCTCGATTCTGGCTCGACCGTGGCGCCGACGGGTTTCGTCTCGACGTGATCAACTACATCGTCAAAGACCTGAGGCTGCGTAACAATCCCTACCACCCCCGCCTGACTTTTCCGCGTCTTCACGATCAGCAGCTGCACCTCTACGATCGTAACCAGCCGGAGGCACACGAGATTGTGAGACGATTTCGTGCCGTGATGGACGGCCACCCGGAGACGATGCTCGTGGGCGAGGTCTACCCGAACGAAGGGTGCATGGAGCCGGAGGCGAGCGCCTCGTACCTTGGCAGCGGGAACGACGAGCTCCATCTCGCCTTTGACTTCTCGCTCATGGAGACTCCCTTCAACGCGCGTGGGTACCGCAAGACGCTCGAACGCTGGTACGCGGCTGTCCCGCGAGAGGGCTGGCCGTCACACGTTCTGAGCAATCACGACAAGCCCCGGGCGATGACGAGACGTTGCCGCGGTTCGTTCGCGCGGGCGCGGCTTCTGGCGACGCTCCTGCTCACGCAGCGTGGAACGCCTTTTCTCTACTACGGAGAAGAGATTGGTATGCGCGACGGCAGGCTTCGGCGGCATGCCCTGCGAGACCCCACGGGGCGTAAGTACTGGCCCTTCTTCTCGGGGCGCGACCGCTCTCGCACGCCGATGCAGTGGACTCCCGGCCCGAACGCCGGCTTCTGCAGGGCAGACGCGAAGCCGTGGCTGCCTCTGAACACCGATCACTCGGGAAGGGGAGATGGGCGCCGCGGCGTCAACGTCGAGTCGCAGCGTGAAGCCCCCGGCTCGCTTCTCAGCTGGTACCGTCGTCTCATCGAAGCGCGCCGGGCGCATCTCGAGCTGACCCACGGATCAATCGAGTTCGTCGATTCGCACCGCAAGCTGCTCGTCTATACGCGCGAGTACGAGGAGCGGCGGGTCATCGTGATGCTCAACTTCTCGCGCCGGAGGCGCTCGCCGCCTGATGGTGTTCTGGTTGCCGGCGCCCGGATTCTGCTCTCGACGCATGGGTCCCTGACCGAACCTCGGGCCGACGCGCCGCTCGAGCCGTACGAGGCGCGGGTGGTCTCGATATGACACATCGGGAACGAGTCTTGACGCTGCTGGGGGGAGGGAAGCCCGACCGGGTGCCCTGGTTCGCAGACCTCGATTACTGGACTACGGCAAGGATTGCCCGCGGTGAGGTCGACGCTGATTTCAGGCGGTCGACGGAGTACATCGACTGGCACGAGGAGCTCGGATGCGGTTTCTACCTGCAGGGGTTCTTCCCCTTCCGTGCGACGACGCACCGGTGCTCGGTCAAGACGAGCGCCGACGAGGCAGACGGCAGCCGGATTCGGACGATCGAGACTCCGGTGGGGCGGCTCACCGAACGGCATCAATATCTGCCCACCTCCTTCTCCGAAGCCGCGGTCGAGCATCTCGTGAAGAGCCCGGCGGACCTGAAGGCCTACCGCTCCTTCGTCGAGAACACGACCTTTGAGCCCGACTACGACTGGGCGCGCGAACGCGCTGCTCAGATCGGCGAGCGGGGAGTGCTTGTCGTCTACACGCCACGTACGCCGTTCATGCACCTCGTCGCGATCGACGCGGGGCTCGAGAATCTCATGGGGATAATGATGGATGCTCCCGACGAGCTCGACGAGACGCTCGCCGCGATGCACGCCTCTTCGAGTGCCGCGGCGGGCATCGCCGCCGACTGTCCGGCCGACGTCGTCATGATCCCTGAGAACCTGTCGGCCGAGATGGTCGGACCGGCCTATTTCGAGCGCTATCTCAGAGGCGTCCAGTTCGAGTGGTCGGCCCGGATCAGAGCGTCGGGGAAGTACTCGTGCATCCACATGGACGGGACCCTGCGGGGGCTGTTACGCGAGGAGTGTTCGGTGGGGCTGTCGTTCATCGAGGCGTGCACGCCCGCACCCGTGGGAGATGTCGCCGTCGGTGAATGGCCCGGCTTTCGAGCCGAGAGCGAGACGGTGCTCTGGGGCGGGATCCCCGGCGTCTACTTCACCCCGAGCGTGAGTGACGACGAGTTCGACCGGTTCGTGGTCGGCGTGCTCGAAGTGATGCGCCGCGAGCCGAGGTACGTGCTCGGGGTAGCCGACCAGGTGCCGCCGGACGGTCTCGAACGCCGGATTCGACGGGTCGCTACGCTCGTTGCGGAGCACGGTCGGTACGAGTAGGGCAGACGACGTTTCCCAGTGCGTCTCAGAGGACGCGCGTCGAGGAGGGGGGCGGTGCGGCGTTCAGCCGGCATGCTCAGCTCGTCACGGCTCCCTTACTCGCGGATGAGGCGAGCCGTGAAAACTTCGCGAGCGCTCCGCGCGTGTACCTGGGTTCCGGCGCCCGCCACTGCTCGCGGCGTTGGGAAAGTTCATCGTCGGACAGTTCAACGCGAAGCGATTTCTCACGGCTGTCGATGCTGATGACATCCCCGTCGCGCAGGAGCGCGAGTGCGCCGCCCGCCTGCGCCTCGGGGGCGACGTGCCCGACGACCATCCCGTGGCTGCCCCCGGAAAAGCGGCCGTCGGTGATCAGCGCGACTTCCTTGAGCAGACCGGCCCCGGCAATCGCGGAGGTGGGGCCGAGCATCTCGCGCATGCCCGGTCCGCCACGCGGCCCCTCGTAACGGATCACGACGACCTGACCGGCGCTGACCTTGTTGGACAAAATCCCCTCGCAGGCATCCTCCTGTGACTCGAAAATCACCGCATCCCCTTCAAAGGTCAACATCTTTTCGGCCACGCCGGCTTTCTTGACCACCGCACCCTGTTCGGCGAGGTTGCCGTAAAGGATGGTCAAACCGCCATCGGGCGAATAGGCGTTGGGAAGCGGACGAATAATGTCGTCACTGGTGATTTTCGCGTTTCGAACATTCTCGCCAAGTGTTTTGCCG
>SLST01000276.1 GCA_007130265.1 Spirochaetales bacterium | reverse complement strand
GTACGAAGCCTCCTATCCCCGACTTCGGGCGTACGCTCCGAACGTCGCCGTGCTTCCCTGGGGCGCGACCGAGGCGCACGGGTCCCATCTCCCGTACACGACCGACAATGTCCAGGCCGAGGCGTTTGCCGCTCGGGCAGCCGCAATCGCGTGCGAGCGGGGAGCCCGGCCGGTCGTCCTTCCGGTGGTGCCGTTCGGGAGTAATGCGCAACAACTCGATCAGGTGGCGACGTGTCATATCTCGGCCTCCACGGTGCTCGCCATCCTTCGTGATGTCGTTCGCTCTATGACGACGCAGGGGATCGATCGGCTACTCCTCCTGAACAGCCACGGCGGCAACGAGTTTCGCCCTTTCGTCCGTGACCTGCAGCTCGAGTTCAGTGCCCTCATCGTGGTCGCCGACTTCTGGCGTATGCGCCCCGAGTTGCGTCGGGAGATCTTTGACGTGCCGGGAGACCATGCGGACGAGTCGGAGGCTTCGCTGCTGCTCCATCTCAGGCCCGACCTCGTTCGCATGGCGGATGCCGGTCGCGGTGAGCGGCTCCCGTTCAGGATCGAAGGCCTTTCGCAACCGGGCGTCTGGACCCCGCGGCCGTGGGCGGCGGTTCATCCGGATACCGGCAGCGGTGATCCCCGCATGGCGTCCGCTGAAAAAGGGCAACGCTACTTCGAGGGGGTGAGTGAGGCGATCGCGGAGGTGATCGTCGGGCTCTCGGGTGCGGTCCCCGGCGATATTCCCTACCTCGGCGGCGAGAAGGCGACAGGATGTTGATCGGAATTCCGAAAGAGATCAAGAACAACGAGTTTCGAGTTGGTGCGACGCCCTCCGGGGTCAAGGAGCTCGTGCGAAGGGGCCACAGAGTAGTCGTCGAGCGCTTCGCCGGGGCCGGTTCGGGTTTTGCCGACGAGGAGTACGAGAAGGCGGGTGCGACGATGGCCATCGGTCCCGCGGAAGTCTACGGTCAGGCCGAGATGATCATCAAAGTGAAGGAACCCGTGGAGCCCGAGTACGCCCTGTGCAGGGAGGGCCAGCTTCTGTTCACCTTCTTCCACCTCGCTCCCGACAAGCCCCTGACAGACGCCATGATCAACGCCGGTTCGATCTGCATAGCGTATGAGACCGTTGAGAAAGCCGACGGACAGCTGCCGCTCCTGCGACCGATGAGCGAGGTAGCCGGCCGGCTTTCCATACAGGAGGGGGCCAAGTACCTCGAGCGGCCGTTCGGGGGGCAGGGGATCCTTCTCGGTGGCGTGCCCGGCGTGCCGCCTGCGACCGTGGTCATCGTCGGCGGCGGAACGGTCGGCACGCAGGCCGCATGGATGGCCGCAGGCATGAAGGCAGACGTCTGGATGTACGACAAGGACCTCGACCGGCTGAATTACCTCTCCGAGATCATGCCGCCGAACGTCAAGACCGTCTACTCCGACGAGCTCTCGCTCGAGCACGCGTACGAACACGCCGACCTGGTCATAGGCGCGGTGCTCGTGCATGGCGCGAAGGCGCCGAAGCTGCTTCTCCGCGATCATCTGAAGACCATGAAGAGGGGCTCGGTAATCGTGGACGTGGCGATAGATCAGGGCGGCTTTGCCGAGACCTCGAGGCCCACCACACATGCTGATCCCGTCTACGAAGTCGACGGCGTGGTCCACTACTGCGTCGCTAACATGCCGGGAGCGGTTGCCCGCACATCAACGCTTGCGCTTACCAATGCTACGATTCGCTACGCGCTCGAGATTGCCGACAAGGGCGAGCGAGCGTGCCTCGGGAATCCGGAGCTGACTCCGGGGCTGAACATCTATCGAGGGAAGATCACCTACAGGGCAATTGCCGAAGGGTTCGGCTACGAGTACGTGCCCGCACGTGAGGTTCTCGGGTAGCGACAGGTTTGTTGCCGCTCGCGTTAGCTCGTCATACTATCTGGTGCATGAGAGCCACGCGAGCTGTGATTCATCTTGGGAACTTCCGCCACAATATCAGGGAGGTTCGCGAGCACCTGGCCCGTGTCAGCCGTTCAACCGGCACAAATCCCCCGGTGATGTGCGTTTCGGTTAAGGCCGATGCCTATGGGCACGGTGCACGCGAGCTCGCCCGGGTCGCCGTCGAAGAGGGAGTTGACCAGCTGGCGGTAGCAACCGTGGACGAGGCGCTGAGCTTGCGTCATGCGGGGATCCGTTCCCCCTTGGTGCTCTACAGTCTGTCGATGCCAGAGGAGGCGGACGCGGTCTGCGATGCCGATCTCTCTCCTTTCGTCGCCGATCATGAGTACTGCGATCGGCTCATAGAGGCCGCTCAGAGGCACGACACGATCGTCGCCGTTCACTTGAAGATAGACACTGGTATGGGGCGTATCGGGTGCTCGCCGGACGAGGCACCTGCGCTCGCGCGCCGCATACGGGATGAACCGTACCTGAGGCTAACAGGCATCGCCACCCATTTTCCCGTCGCAGACGGCGCCGAGCGCACCTTCACGGAAGACCAGACGCAGCGCTTCGCGATGACCGTGGACCGCATACGAAGCGCAGGGGTGACCGACGGTCTCGTTCACGCAGCGAACTCCGGGGCCATACTCGCCTACCCGGAATCCTGGTTCGATCTCGTGCGGCCCGGCATCATGGTGTACGGTTACTACCCGTCTCACGATCAGGAGCGGACCCTCGACCTGCGCCCGGTGATGGAGCTCGAGTCTCGAATCGTCCAGCTGAAGACGGTGGAGCCCGGTACCTCGCTATCGTACGGGCGGACCTACGTGGCCCAACAGCGCACCGTGATCGGTACCGTGCCGATCGGATACGCCGACGGGTACAACCGGCTCCTCTCGAACCGCGGAAACGTGTTGGTGTACGAGAACGGGGGCAGTCGGGTTCGACGCGTTCCAGTTGCCGGGCGGGTCTGCATGGACCAGATCATGCTGGACCTCGGGCCCGACGCCCCGACGCTGAAGTACGACCGGGTCGTGCTCTTCGGTCCGGACTCGCGCGGGCCATCCGGCGAAGAGATCGCCGATCTCATCGGGACCATCCCGTATGAGGTAACGTGCGCCGTGGCCGCCCGGGTACCGCGCACGTATGTCGACTCGTAGGTGAGCTGTCCATCTCCATCTTCTGCTGAACCGGAGCGGGGGGCGCGTGGATTGCGTGGCTTGAGCCCCGGATCGGATCCGCTCCGGCAGGAGCCGTCGATCGGTATAGGCTCTCGACACAGGAAGCCTTTTTGCGATGGTGTCGCCCTTGCTGACCATGGTTGGCCTGCATGCGCAGGCGTGTCGATAGACCATGCGGTCTATTGTTCCCAGGGTACTGGTCCCGTAAGCTTTGGGAAAGGAACGTCCGAAGGACGGGAACCACATCGGCATTGCGATCGTGCCGGTACAGGAGGGCGGTTAGCCCGTGCGGTATGAGAGTCGGATCAACCCGCCATCCGCACGCGCCATCTACCGATGGAGGAGTAGGTAATGGGACGCTTTGAGAACTCAGTTCTACTTGCCGTCGACGTTCAGAACGACTTCTGTCCAGGCGGAGCGCTGGCAGTTCCGCATGGGGATGAGATACTCCCGGCGATCAACCGCCTTTCCCCACATTTCCCCATAGTAGTTGCCACAAAGGACTGGCATCCCGAGGGGCATGTCTCGTTTGCTTCTCGCCACGACCAGGAACCAGGCAGCACGATCAGAGTTGACGATCTAGACCAGGTGTTATGGCCGGACCACTGTATTCCGCAGACGAGGGGGGCAGAGTTTCACCCTAACTTCGACACCGCGAGTGTGAAACTAATCCTCCACAAGGGAACGAAGAAGGATCTCGACTCGTACTCCGCGTTCTTCGAGAACGACAAGGAGACCCCGACCGGCCTTCGGTACTATCTGGAAGGACATGGTATCAGAAACGTGTATCTGGTCGGACTCGCAAAGGATGTATGCGTCTTCTCCTCTGCCATGGACGCACACGAACTGGGGTTTCAGACATACCTGGTTACCGATGGAACCAGGGGGGTCGACGTACCAGAAGGTAGTCTGAAGAAAGCCGAGGACACCATGCGGGATGCCGGGATAACCTTCGTCACCTCAGAGCAGCTTCTCTCCTGATCCGGGGTGGATCAGATGGGATTCGAGGCGGTGCGAGAAAGGTAATGAACAGCTGTTCCCGGCGATCCACAGGCATCTGAAGATCGGAGTCTATCGCCTCGAACCAACGCGATGAGAAGCGATCCCAAAGCGGGACTGAAAGGAGCGGAGGCCGGGGATCCCGGTGGTGACCTCATCGTGGCACAGAGTGTACACACGGTGTTCAACGAGTCGGCATTCGACTCACTCGACCACAGGGTCCGGCAACGGTTGCGGTCGTTGCCGAACAGCGAAGTGGAAGAAACCGAAGCGATTCGGAGAAGGCGATGATCAACGCGGGCATCCCGCAGAGTCACGCCGAGAGGATCTGGGTCGCGATGACCGCCTGGCAGGTTCACCGAGCGAGAGGTTCACCGGGTGCTGAACACCGGATGGTTCCGCAACATGGGTTGCTGTCCCTGTCCGACTATTCACTGACGCATATCAGTTGACAGCGGCGGTCGGTAACCGGATCGCGGCTCCTGGAGTTCCTTCCACGCTACAGTGTGGAGATCGAAGCCGCCGGCATACTGACGGTCACGAGCGACCTCGTCAGATTCCACCGACTGCCGATTCTGCAGTCAGCCCCGTCCCTGGAGAGGCTTCAGAGCTGTGCGCCCTCTGCGTGACACCGGTACCAGGATGACCGTGACGTGGATCTGCCTGGCCCGGATCTGACCCACGGGCGCCTCAAGCAGAAAGCAGAGTGCATCGACCGGAGCTCTCGGTCATCGGAGGTAGTGGTCCATCCATTCCGTGGTGTACCTCGTCAAACAGCTTGAGGGCCGCCACGGAGGCGAGGCCTTCGATGGCGTTCACCGCGGACCGTATCCCCAGCGAGAACGCGGAGAGCGACATCTTCGGGTCGAGCCCGAACCGCTCTCCCAGCTCGAACGCGTAGGCAAGGTCGAAGTCGTCTCGGTATCGGGCGCAGTGCTCGAGCGTCTCTTTGACCGTGTCGGACCCATCGCTCACGTCGCGGGCAAGCTCGGGGAGGTTCAGTACGTCGCGCGCAAGTGGGGGGTGCCCGCCGGGAACGTGAATCGCCTGGAAGAGCATATCCCACAGGAAGGATCCGTCGTCCGGCGTGAGCGGTCGGATGGAAAGGGGAACGGGCGATTCCCGCACGGCTCGCTCCTCCTGGTCAGCCGCCCGCTTCCGCCGCTCGTTGGAGCTCAGCGAGATCGATCTTCTCTATCGCGAATATTGCGTTCAGCACGCGGACTACGCGTTCCTCGTCGGGGTCCTGCAGTATGCGGTTCATCTCCTACTTGAGGCTGTCCCGTAACCCGCCCTCGGAGTTGAGTTCTGGGCCTTCCGAGACTTTCGTGTTGGAGATGGGTGGAGTCGTTTCCGCAATGTCCCCTGAGACTTCAGGTGACCGTTGTGCTACGTGGGTTGCAGAGCGAGGAACTCGGTCGGCTTGAATCTGATGAATCTGGCTACGTTGCTGACGGCTCGAATCAGCGCGAACTCCGCCGTTGCTTTCTCGAGTCCACGCAGATGGTGCTGCCTCCATTTGCGGTTGTGCTGGTCGTCACCGTGGCTTCGTTCCACGATGGCCTGACGTTTCATGTAGATCTCGCGACCTTCATCAGTGTGGAGCTTCTCTCGCATCTTTCGCCGGTACGGCTCCCGGCTGTCGACATTCAGGTCTCGGACAGCGGCCTTAGTGCATTTTGGTTTGAGCTCACAGTCGTCGCAGCCGGTGCCCCGGTATCGTGCCAGTGGCTGGTCCTTTGGCCCAGCGCACACGGCGATGTAGCGCGTCAGGTGTCCAGCAGGACAATGGTACTCGCCGCGCTCGTTGCATGCGAAGTCTTCAAGCCCAAAACGACGTTTCGTCTCTTTGTCCTCTCGTGACTTCTCGAACAGCTTGTCCGGGACGTAGAATGCTTCGCTGCGTTGCTCAATACGTTCCAGCATGTCGTAGTTGCAGAATGCGCAGTCCGCGCTCACCACCGCGTGACCGCTTCCACCGTTAGCCTTCGCGGCATCCGTAATCTCGAGAAGATCGTCACCGTGGTCACCATGCTGACTGGTCTGTACTGCAGTCGTCACGCCGTAGCGTTCATCGACCGCGCTCTGGTGGTTATAGCTCGGACCAGCCATTCCACCTTTGAGCGTCATCATCGGTGAATCAAAATCGGTCATGTTAACCCGTTTCTCCGGGTCCTCAAGCGTTTCCAGGTGCTTGCGAAACTCATCGAGTTGCTTCAGCTTCTTCTCAAGCTTCGCCGCTCTCTGGTCCCGCTTCTCTCGTGCCTGCTCACTCACTTCACGGTCGAGAAGTCGCTGAAGTCCTCGCTTGATCTTCTCGTAATCCTTGTTCAGGCTCTTGAGATTCTTGGATCTGGAGTAGCTTGCATTCGCCTTGATCCTCTGTCCGTCGACCTCCATGTGCTCGAACCCGACCATTCCGAGGCGGACGCACAAAGCACAATCTGCGTGAACAACGAGCCGAGCTTCGATAGATGACGCAACCTGAACGCGTTGACGGTTCGGAAGTTCGGCACCTGTCCGGCAGCCAGGTAGATGAAATCGGCCCGATTGATCACGCAGTCCCAGATAGTACGGCTACTCATAACTCCGATATAGTACGCGTAGAACAGCACCTTCAGCATCATCTTCGGGTGGTACGCCGGATTGCCTTCGTGACTGTAGTCCTTATAGATCTCGCTCAGGTCAAGCGTTTCAACGAGCCGATCGATGACATGCACCGCGTGGGCGCCATCGAAGAAGCCCTTTCGCGAGACCTCAACGAAGAAGCGCTGCTCTTGATCGTAGGGGCGAAAGTTGCTCTGCTCATCGGGACAGGGAAGACACGGAGAAGGCTCTGAGCCAACTTCACTCTCCCGAGCTTCGCGCATCGCCTCGAGCATCTCGGGGGTCACGCTGAATAGCTCCGGATGCACGCCTGCGTTGCGGAGTTCGCTATCCGTCTTCTCATATGCCATGCATCGCCTCTCGGTCTATCGTTGCCGCAACATATAACTAATGCTGATCTACGTCCAGGTATATCCGAAAGCGGGTTGCGGGACAGCCTCCAGCGGAAAAAAAGGAGAGAGCGAAGGACTGGGGGCGAAATGAAGCCCTCCATTGAGCGCGGTTAAGCCGAAGCCGATGATCTCGTAGGCCACGGTCATCACCGATCCCGGTGGCCGACCGTGGAACTCCTGCCCCGCGGTAGTGTACCGCGTAATCGCGGTGATGTGCGAATCAGAGGCATGCGCCAATCCTGGACATGGAAACCTCCGTCGGGAGCGCACGAACAATGCCGATCGGGTCGGGAAGTCACCCCTCCAACATCGCTTTGAGATCATTCAGGCGGTCAGACCAGAATGTTTTTTTCGCGGCGGCAGCGTCACCGTCCGGCAGCTTCTCGTGCTGCACTGACACTCCGGTCTTGGTAGTGTCCTTCTCGGTGAACCAGACCGCGATCCGTGTGCCGTCTTCCCACGCAGCACGAAAGGATTTTGGTGGACTGACCGTAGTTGGAATGAGGGGCGCGTCGGGCAACCAACCGGCCCGTCTGGAAGCATCCACAAACGCGTCGAACACATCCGGCCGGCGAACAAAGATTGTCTTGGCGGCGTTAGCCGCGAACGTTCCGTCCGCAGACTGACCCGGCTGGCGCATGCCCCGTGTCTGTTCGTAACCGACGGTGATGGTCTGTGCCCACCATTCATCAATCGCATGCTCCTCGACCAGCCGGCGGGCGATTTCTGCGTGTGAAGCCCTGGTTGCACCCCACGCGTCGAGCAACTGGAACCACTCATTCCAGCCGCGGTTGGTCCGGCCGGCGAGCGCTTCATCGGAGATCCGTTTTCCGGAAACAGCGGTCCCCTGGGTTTTCTTCTGCGGCATTTATCCTCCCGATCGTGGTGCATCCGCGGTATCGGTCAGTGCCTTCAGCGCCCGCAACCGCTGATCCCACTGCTGCTCCAGCTTCGTGATGAACGCGCGCGCCGTGTCCAACGTTGCGATATCGAGGCTTACCCGCACCTCCCGACCCACCGGTGTGAGTTGCAGGATGTCCGCGTCCGCCAGAACCTGGATCTGTCGGCGGGCACCCTGGCGAGTGAGGCCAAGGTGCTGGGACAGTGCACCGATGGTATGATGGGAGTTGCTCGACAGGCGCTGCACAATTGTCAGACACAACGGATCGCCGAGCGCCTTGAATACACGAGCTTCAGTCATCGGATACCCGTCTCCACCGCCCGAAGGTGATTCTCCAGTCGACGCATCATGGGGTCCCATCCATCTGAGTTCTCGCCATAACTCCTGGCGGCAGCTTCTGCCGGGAGTGCGGCAAAACCCGAATCGGTCATTGTCACTATGCAGCGTCCGTTCGTCTCTTCCTTGATGCGGAACTCCACGAGGGTGGATCGTGCCGACAGTACATCGCCCACAAAATCGTTGCTGCCGGGAACCCAGCGGAAGGCGAAGCACGAATGAGGAACGGCGTTCACAATATAGATCCGGCTGCGGCCGTCCCGCCCAAAATCGAGAACCGGTTGTTCGCCTTTTTCGTATGTGCCTTCAACGCGACTCGGAAACCACAGCACAACCCGCCCGGGGTCTGTAATGGCATCGTATATGGTTTCTTTCGCCGCGCTGATGGTGACCGTTCGCTGAATGATATCCTGCATATTGCGTTTCCTGCGAATAATGGCAACTAAGGTTACCAATAAGATACCCTATTGTTTGTCATAATGCAACAAATATGTTGCATCTGGTTCCGGGCGTTTTGTTCCTTGCGAACCTTGACCAAGCCCCTGGGAACGTCCGGCAAAGGAGAGAACCAAATGCGAAGAAATCCACGAACGGCGAGTGTGGTGCTCGGCCTGATGATTGTTGCGGTGGCAGGGTTTGCCGCCGGACGTGCGGAAGCCGACGGCGCAAGAACGGGTTGCCTCCGCCCACAATGACGGGTGAGATGCAGACACCGAACTCGTTAACGAGACCAGCCCGTATAGCTTCCGCGGCGAGAGTGGGACCGCCGATACAGAGGTCGCGTTCCGATCGCGCCTTGAGATCGCGAAGTTTGGCCGGATCAAACACCTTCTCGATCCTGGTTCTTGCGGTCGTGACCGCAGAGAGCGTTCTCGAATAGACGATCTTCTCGGCCTCCTGCCAGATCCGGGCGTATTCCTGCACCGCAGGAGTCGGAGAAGGAAACACCTCGGGTGTCTCCCAGACCGCCATCATCTCGTACAGCTTTCGCCCGTAGATATAGGTATCGATTGGACGTTCCTGATCGTTGACGAAGGAGTGCGCCTCCTCGTCCGGCTCCGCCCAATCGAAGCTGCCGGTCGCGTCCGCGACGTAGCCAGCAAGTGATGTGAATAATGAATAGATCAGCTTTTCCAAGGAAACCTCCGAAATTGGTTGATGGCTCGTTGTCAGATAGTCGATTGAAGTGGTGACCAATCGACACATTCGGTCATCTGGCTGTCGATTCTCAGTGGGCGGGCACGACTACCTGTAGAGGAGGTTGCCATGCGAACACTCATTGTCGCCGAGTTCATCAGTCTGGACGGAGTCGTTCAGGCTCCCGGTGGACCCGATGAGGACCCCACCGGCGGATTCCGCTTTGGCGGATGGGTAGCACCCTACGCGGACGAGGCCACGGGCCAGGATGTGGAGGATCTTCACTCCCGGCCCTTCGAATTGCTGCTGGGGCGCAGGACCTACGACATCTGGGCGACCTACTGGCCGAACGTTAGGACTGGTTCGGCCGACGGCGCCATTGCCGACCTGTTCAACCGCGTGCCCAAACACGTGGCCACCCATCGACCCGCGACGCTTGCCTGGCAGAACAGCCATGCGCTGCAGGGAGACCTTTCCGACGCGGTGCGCACGCTGAAAAACCAGGAGGGCGCCAATCTTCTTACCTGGGGAAGTGGCGATGTAGTGCATCAGCTGCTTGCAGCAGGACTCGTGGACGAACTCCGCCTGCAGATTCATCCTGTCGTACTCGGGCGCGGCAAGCGGCTGTTCGATGACAAGGCAGAAGCGTCCGCCTTCACCCTGGTGCACTCGTCCAGCACGACCGGCGGAGTGCTGATCACCCGTTATGTGCGCAAAGGCGACGTACGAACGGGCACGTTTGATGAAGTTGACGTACCGGAGGAGAATTAGATGGCCGCAACACCCGATGTCCGTCCGGTGGGGGACCTTCCGGACTCGATCGGCAAAACCGCCGCCCGGGAGCTCTCGCTCCATGGTATCACCAGCCTCAAGGAGGTCGCCGCTCACTCGAGAAAGGAGTTGTTGGCCATCCATGGTGTTGGTCCAAAGGCGATCGCCATCCTTGGAGAGACGCTGAGGGCGAAGGGCCTCGAACACCGGGGGCAATAGGTGGTGTCTGCTCACCGGAAGCACTACCGGCGGCTTCCGAGTGGCTCACGCGCCGACGGGACAGCCCCTGATGACTGGCAGGGAAAAACCATGAGTGCAAGCGACAATAGGCGACGGATGCAGGACGTCCTTCTTGCGATGTCCTAGGGCAATCCTGGACCGTTGTCCGACGCGACGGCTGACGACATGCGGTGGATCTCGATGGGAACGGGCCGACGGTCGCACACGTTCAAGGAAAGGATTTCGTGGTGAACGAGCTGTTCGCCGGTGTTAAGGAGACGCTCTCTCCCTCGTTTGAAGTCATTCCTCATCGCTTCATAGCGGACGGGGACCACGTAGTCATCGAACACAGTGCACGCAACACAACCCTCGATGGCCGGCCGTACCACCACAACTACTGCTGGGTTTTCCGCACAGGCGACGGAAAACTGCATGAGCCTCGCGAGTATATGGACACGGAACTGATGACGGAAACGTCCGGCGCGGACCGGTCACGCGTGCGACCGAGAGCATCCCGGCCCATCGCATGGAGAACCCATCGATGACGAAGTATGCCATTTCTCTCCCTGGCAGCGTTGTGATGATCGAGGCGGTGACCGCGCTCCGGATGGACGCATGCACGAGGCGCGGTTGGGGTGATGCACGGATACCGAGAACAAGGCTGAGGCCGTGAGTTTCGAGTACGTCACCACGTGCCCACCGAGGCACCTCGAACGGTTCGTGCGATTCTTCTGGGTTCTTGAGGGCGGGCATGCCGGAACCCCTACGTCTACCGTTCGATGGCGGATCCGTGCGCTGAGCTGTTGTTTCATTACCGCGGCGCATTCGAAGAGTTGTCGACTGACGGCTACGGAGCCAACCAGCGGGCAAGATTGTTTCGATCCGGCACACCCGCGCAGACCTCGGTGTACCGCCGATTCACCATCGCCGAACGGTTCGGCATCGTCGGTGTCTATGTCTATCCGGACGCCGTGGACGAACTGATAGGGCTTCCTGCGTCAGAACCAACCGACCAGATGCCGGATCTCGCATCCACGCTCGGCGCGACCGGGCGAGAGTTAGAACAGCGGGTGTGTACCTCTCCTGACAACGCAGCGCGGGTGCGCGTGTTGTCCGAGTTCCTGTCGCAACGGCTGATCCGGCGGCAAACTGGTGAATCACCCGGTGCAGGTACAGCTGAAACCGACGGTAGGTGCCGGAGGAAATCGACGCGTCGCCGATCTGGCGCAACAGTGCAGAATCTCCGAACGACAGTTGGAACGCGCGTTCTGCCGCTACTCCGCGTTCTCGCCCAAGAGGTACATGAGGATCCTTCGCTTCGCGGCTGCCTGCGATCGTTACTCTGCCGGCACCCGGCGAACACTGATCGACATCGCGTCCGATTGCGGATACTTCGATCAGGCGCATTCCATCCACGACTTCACGGCGTTCTCAGGGTACCGCCCTTCCGACTGTTTCTCCGGAACGAGCGAAGGTATCGAGTGGAGGGATGTGATCTTGACACCATGGGCGCAGAAGTCGGGTTTGTCCAATCCGTTGCCGCCATAGTGACCTGTACTTCGTTTCAGACAGGGTGTCGCAGGAGGTCTACATGTCCGGAACGCATAAGAATCCCGAGCATTACCGCTCGGTAATGCCGTATCTCATCCTCGAGGATGCCGATCGACTCATCATATTTGCCACGGCGGTATTCGCAGCCGACGAACGCATGCGTCACACCGATGACAATGGGCGCGTAATTCGTGCCGAGATTACGATCGGTGACGGCACGATCATGGTCGATCAGAGCAGCGCTGACTGGGATCCGCAGCCAGCAGGGCTCTACATAGCGGTCAGTTTGGCAGACGCGACCCGTAAGAAGGCGCTGGAGGCGGGCGCTGCAACCGTGATGGAACTCTCGGACGAGAGTTATGGGCCCACCGGCGGGATCAAGGATCCTACAGGCAACACGTGGTGGATTACCTCGGCGTCGTGAGAGAGCATCCTACGATCTGCCGATTTCCCTCCACCTCACTCGTCAAGAGATTGTAAGAGTCGTACAGCAGATACACAGGAGGAAGGACTACGCGATACGCCTTGGTTCTGCATCATGCAGAAGTCTCACCTGATCGGGTGGGACAAGAGGAACGGAAGGAGGCTGAGGCAGCCTTCGCGGCTTATCTTGACGCGCTCAACGATGCAGGGGTACTGGTGTCGGCCGGCATTCCCCAGCCCGGGGTGTCCGCGACAACTCTGACCGACACTTACGGCGAGCGTGAGGAGGAGCTCGGTGGAGTCTTCATTCTGGACGTGCCAGACCAGGACGCAGCCCTAGCGCGGGCCGGAAAATGCCCGGCGGTGCACTGGGGAGCCATCGAGATCCGTCCGACAGCGGTGTACAGCAACGACGGGAGCTGGGTGAGATCCACAGGATCCGGAGCTCGGCGCCCGGAGATCAAACGGGCGGCTGCTCGCAATTCTCGCTGCACCGACCGGAGACACAGAGCTCGCCGAGGACGCCGTCTGCGACGCCTTTGAGCCGGCTCTTCGTTCCTGGCCAGGTTCGGGCGTTCCGGGGAACCAGGAGGCCTGGCTGCTCACGGTTGCACGCAGTCGAAGGCTCGACTTCCTCAAGTCGGCCGTGCGGCGTGGCTCCGTTTCGCTGGATCAGTATATCCAATGTGGTAACGAGTCTGTGGTCGGTGCAACATTTCCGCGTGAGATTGACCCCGACGCCTTGCCGGAAGAACGACTCGCTCTTCTTTTCGTGTGCTCGCATCCCGATACCGACCCCAGTATTCGTGCACCACTCATGCTGCCAACGGTGCTCGGATGCAATGCCGGACAGATTGCACAGGCCTTCGCGGTTCCAACATCGACCATGGCACAGCGGCTTGTGCGGGCCAAGTCTCAGATACGCGACAGGCGGATTCCTTTCGTGGTTCCGGGCCGCATCGAGCTCCTCGGACGCCTGAAATCGGTACTGGAAGCGATCGATGGCGAGTATGCTATGGACTGGTGGCTGGTCTCGGGCGCGACGCTGCGCGACTCGCTGGCAGACGAGGCGCATTACATTGCGGTCACACTCGCCACGCTGATTGGCGACCAGCCGGAGGCTTGGGGACTGGCGGCGCTGGTATCGTATTGCGTCGCCCGGGCTCCTGCTCGTGAGGCAGCCGCCTACGTACCGCTTGAGGAACAGGATACCCGCCGATCGAACCCCGACCTCATTCGTCGCGGTGAGCAGTATCTGCAGCGACCGCGAGTTGGGCATGGCCCATAGGAACGCCGGGATCTTGGAAGTGGGCTTTTCGCGATTCTCGTGACGAAGCCGACGATGGTCCGCGGGGATCTATCGCAACTATCCCGTGTCCAAGGGATTCACGTCGCCCTTCGCGCCCTTCTGGACGAACGAAATGGTGCTTCGACAACGATGACGCGGCTAAGGGCTACACCCGGAGCG
>SLST01000368.1 GCA_007130265.1 Spirochaetales bacterium | reverse complement strand
GTGGGTCACTGTGATACTCTGATTGCTTACTTAGGGCATGAAAAATAATTATTGTAATAGGAAAAAATGATGATTGAGATTCCTGATTTTGAGCGTGCGTTTGAATATGAAAACAACTTTTATTTATCATGTGACTCTTCAAGAATAGGTAAGTTAATTGCACATTATGAGCTTTATAAAAAAGCACAAAATTTACCGGGTGTAATAGTGGAGTGCGGTGTATTTAAAGGAGTATCACTTATTAGATTTGCTATGTTTCGGCATCTTTTAGGAGGATTTCATTCAAAGAAAATTATTGGTTTTGATTCATTTGGTCTTTTTCCTGAAACTCACTTTACTGATGATATCCCTCTACGGGATAAATTTATACAGACTGCTGGCCAAGAAAGTATTTCCTGCAACCAACTCATTTCAGTATTAAAATATAAAAATGTTCTCGAAAATATTGAATTAGTCGAAGGAAATATTTTGGAAACAGTTCCTGATTATGTAAAAAAACATCCAGAGTTAAAAATTTCTTTACTTAATTTAGATACTGACGTTTATGAGCCAGCAGTTACAGTTTTAGAATATTTATTTCCAAAATTGGTAAGAAGAGGAGTTCTAATTGTTGATGATTATTCAGTATTTCCAGGTGAAACAAAGGCAGTGGATGATTACTTTAAAACATCTAATGTCACAATCCAAAAATATCCTTTTTGCTCTACACCATGTTTCATAATTAAAGATTAAATTAAAAAATGCAAAGCAAAACTATTGCACTGATCCCACTCCGTGGCGGTTCTAAAAGCATTCCTAAAAAAAATATCAAACTGATAGCCGATAAACCACTTTGTGCTTGGGTACTTGAAGCAGCTGTCCAAGCTAAAGCTATTGATAAAGTGATTGTTTCTACTGACTGCCCTGAAATTAAATCCGTTGTCAGCATGCTTAACTTAGGTGTTACGATTCTTGACCGCCCTCCAGAACTGGCTACTGATGAAGCCTCGACGGAATCGGTGATGCTGCATGTTATGCAGCAACTCATGTTTAATATTCTGGTGACTATTCAGGCTACCTCACCCTTGTTAGAGGCACAGCATCTGGATACTGCATTGGAACGGTTCAAGGAACACGACTTAGATTCTATGCTCAGTGCCGTTCGTATTAAACGCTTTTTTTGGAACGATGATGCTACCCCGATCAATTACAATCCCCTCCACCGTCCGCGACGACAAGATTTTCGCGGTATCCTCATGGAAAACGGTGCATTCTACATCACTCGCCGCGCCATTCTCGAACGTGACCAATGCCGCCTTGGTGGTAAAGTTGGGATCTACACCATGCCCGAAACAACCGCCGTAGAAATTGACGAACTTAATGATTGGGTCATGGTAGAGCAGTTATTACGACAACAAAGGCGCTAAAGCATAATGCGCATCGAAAAACGGATTAAAGATTATCTGATCTTCTCAGGTGATCGATTGATAGATGCACTCAAGCGAATCAATGATAACCAGTCGCGCATCATTTTCGTTGTCGAAGATAATGGGTTATTGATTGGCTCCTTGAGCGATGGCGATTTTCGCCGCTGGATTACCTGCAATACCCGTTTTGACCTCAATGTTCCTGTCGATGAAGTGATGAACCGCCAATTCATCGCCCGCCCCATCACCACCAAACCTGCGCAGCTACAACAATTATTTAGCTCAGGTCGTGACCTTATTCCCCTCACCGACGACAGTGGCCGCTTTGTTGCCCTCGCTCGAAAATCGGCAAGCAATTTTGAAATAGGCCGCTATCGCATTGCTGAGGATCGCCCCGCCTTCATCATTGCCGAAGTTGGTAACAACCATAATGGCGATATCCAACTGGCAAAACAACTCGTCGAACATGCCATTGCTGCTCGTGCCGATTGCGTTAAATTCCAAATGCGCGACCTTGAAACCTTATACACTAACCAAGGCCATACTGCCGAAGCGACCTATGACCTCGGCTCTCAATACACCCTCGACCTGCTCAACCGTTTCCAGCTCTCCACTGCTGAACTCTATGAGGTCTTTGATTACTGCTATCAAAAGCAAATCTTGCCACTGTGTACTCCTTGGGATCTGGTCAGCCTGCAACGCTTACAAAATTATGGCATGGAAGGCTACAAAGCGGCCTCAGCCGATTTGACTAACCATCAACTGCTCGAAGCCCTTGCCCGCACTGGCAAACCGTTGATCTGTTCCACCGGCATGAGCACTGAAGCGGAAATCAGGGGTTCAGTAACGTTTTTACGTCAACTTGGCGCTTCATTTGCCTTGCTGCACTGCAATTCCACCTACCCCACACCGTTTAAAGATGTGAACTTACGCTACCTGCCACGCCTGCGTGAACTGGCGGGTACCGTAGTCGGCTACTCCGGCCATGAACGTGGTATCGAAGTACCGATAGCCGCCGTCGCTATGGGCGCACGGATTATCGAAAAACACCTCACTGTAGATCGCGGCATGGAAGGTAATGATCACAAAGTCAGTCTGTTACCCGCAGAATTTGCTGAAATGGTTAGTCGTATTCGCAACGTCGAAGCAGCCCTTGGTCAGCAAAGTGAACGCGAACTGACCCAAGGTGAGTTGATAAATCGTGAAAATCTAGCGAAAAGTCTGGTGATCAACCAAGCACTGCGCAAAGGCACACCCATTACTCGTGAAATGATTGTCGTGCAAAGTCCCGGACAAGGGTTACAACCCAATCGTATTGACGAACTGGTTGGCAAAGTGGCTAACCGCGACTTTGCTCCAGGCGATCTGTTCTTTGCCAGTGACATCAGCCAGCCTATCTGCAAAAAACACCATTACCGCTTCAGCCGTCCTTACGGTATCCCCGTGCGCTACCACGACTACGCCGCACTCACTGCCGATATGACATTAGATTTCGTGGAATTCCATCTTAGTTACCACGACCTTGATACTAAACTCGACCAGTTTTTTTCGACTACTCAGCCGATTGGCTATGCGGTACACAGCCCTGAACTGTTTGCTGGAGACCATATTATGGATCTGGCTCATAGTGACGCTAACTACCGACAACACTCTATCCGCGAATTGCAGCGGGTTGTCACCATTGCCCAAGTGATCGGTGGCTACTTCCCCGCTACCCACCATCCAGTGCTTGTGGTCAACGCTGGTGGCTGGAGTCCGCAAGGCTTTATCCCCAAAGCTGCCCATGCCGCACGATATCAACAAGTTGCTGAAAGCCTTGAACAGATTGATTTATCATCGGTCGCACTGGCTATTCAAACCATGCCGCCTTTCCCGTGGCACTTCGGCGGACAAAGCCACCATAATCTGTTCGTTGATCCCGACGAAATCGCTGCATTTTGCACCCAGACCGGACACCGTATCTGTCTTGATGTCTCCCACTCACTGATGGCTTGCAATTACTACCAATGGGATTTCGCTGAATTTCTCGATAAAGTATTGCCCTATACCATCCACCTGCACATCGTCGATGCCCAAGGCACAGATGGTGAAGGCATACAGATCGGCAAAGGCGATGTGGATTTCAATATGTTGAAAGCTAAGCTCCAGCAACTGGCTCCAGGAGTGTCATTCATCCCTGAAGTCTGGCAGGGGCATAAAAATCAAGGGGAAGGATTTTGGTTTGCGTTAGAGTTTTTGGAGCGAGTGGGGATATGAGTTGTCGGTATGCCTAACCTCCATGCTGCGCTGGAAACCGCCGGTACAGGGCACGATCAGAGGTAC
>SLST01000392.1 GCA_007130265.1 Spirochaetales bacterium | reverse complement strand
CGGTCAAGATCACGGTCCATTCGGGACTCCCAGGAATGCGCGTGTTTGCATGCCGGTCACCATCGGACCGGCTCGAAACGCCAGCCGGGCCTCCTCTTCTGCATCTCCTCCTCGTCGTTGCGTTCGCTCAGTCCGCACTCGAGATACCGACGATGCAGCCGCTCGAGCGCTTCACGGTCAAGGTCGACGCCCAGGCCGGGATCGTTCGTCACGACGTACGCCCCATCGTCGAATCCGCGTCTGCCCCCAACGACGACTTCCTCCCGCTGCCAGGGGTAGTGCGTGTCGCATGCGTAGGAGAGATTGGGCGTTGCGGCCGCGAGGTGCGCCATCGCGGCGAGCGAGATCCCAAGGTGGCTGTTCGAGTGCATCGACAGGCCGCGCCCGAACACGCGACAGATACGCGCGAGCTCGACTGAAGCTCGCAGGCCACCCCAGAAATGATGGTCGCTCAGGATGACCTGCTCCGACCCCAACCGGACGCTCCCCGGGATATCCTCGAACGACGTCGTACACATATTGGTGGCAAGCGGCATCTCGAGCTCTCGGGAAACCGCGGCCATCTGCTCCTGCCCGCGAACCGGGTCCTCGAAGTACTCCAGGACGCCTGCAAGCCGACGCCCTACCTCAAGCGCCGTCTCGATCCTCCAGATCGCGTTGGGGTCGAGCCGCAACGGAACCCGCGGACCGAAAGCCTCCCGCAGCGCCAGGATCGCGTCTGCCTCCTCCTTCGGCGGGAAGGCGCCTCCCTTCAACTTGATCGACGCGAACCCGTACTCGTCGCACATCGAGCGCGCCTGCGCGACGATTCCCTCCGGATCGAGCGCAGCCATCTGACGCGCTGCGGCCCAGCCGACGGCGTCCGGATCGGTCTCGAACCCCAGCTCACCGCCGGCGCCCTCGTACTTGTAGAAGAGGTACGCGGAGAAGTCGACCCGATCCCGCACACGCCCGCCCAGGAGATCGCAAACGGGTCTGCCCGTCGCCTTGCCGATCAGATCGAAGCAGGCGACTTCGACCGCGCTCATCACGTGCACGTGTACCCGTTTGTCCCAGGGAGACTCGCCGCGAGCCTGTGCACCCTCGGTCCCGAAACGCTCTTCGAGATCACGGCGCAACGCGTTCATCTGGTAGGGGTCGCACCCGACCACCGTGTCCCGGGCCGCCTCGAGCGCTTGCGTGGTTTTCACCCCGCCGGGCACCTCCCCAATCCCGACGATCCGCTCGTCGCTCACGAGCTCGACGATCGTGCGAAGGGCGTACGGGGCGTGCAGCCCGGCGGCATTGAGCAACGGTGGATCGCTGATCGCGATTGGGGTGACGCGCATCTCCGTTATCGTCATGGGGCCTCCTTCTCCTGATAGTTGCAGTAGAACGATTGTAGGCGAAAGCGGGTGGTCACGGTCAAGCGCCTCTTTGAACAGCATCAGGATTCGTGACACTTCACAAAAAATGGGTAGGATTCGCAAAAACCAACACTTCACGAACAGCACCTCATTTCGTTAGTTGTAGATAACGAACAATGGATGCCTTTCTCTCGAAGCTGGAAGGTGGCTGACGGAGCCGAATGAAGGACGCGGTATGAGTGAGTTCGACGCAGATGTGATGTTCACGAAGGCGCGACGAGCGACGAGAGGACGTCGTTTTCGCAACCAGTTCGCCCTGCAGACAATGATGCTTCCAGGGCTACTGGTATTCCTCGTCTTCGAGTATGGCCCCATGTTCGGGCTGCAGATCGCATTCCGTGACTACTCGCTCGTGGTCGGTTTCTTCGAATCGCCCTGGGTGGGATTCGAACACTTCCGGCGGTTTCTCATGGATCCGAACTTCTGGGTCGTCGTCAGGAACACGCTCGGCATCAACGCGCTCGAGATCCTCATAGGGTTTCCGGCACCGCTTCTCTTTGCGCTCTTTCTCAACGAGATCCGGAATCAGACCTTCAAGAGAGTAACCCAGACTGTCTCTTACCTTCCCCACTTCGTCTCGTGGGTTGTCTTCGGCGGACTGATCATCAACCTGCTCGCGCCGCAGACCGGTGCGATAAACCGGGTATTTCTATCGTTGGGCGTCATCGACGAGCCAATATTCTTCATGGGACGACCGGAGTACTTCTGGCCCATCGCGGTCGTAACACACGCCCTGAAGACCTTCGGGTTCGGCGCGATCCTCTACCTTGCTGCGATGGCAGGCGTAGACCCGCAGCTATACGAGGCGGCAATCGCCGACGGTGCCGGACGATTCAGACGGATGTGGAACATCACCCTGCCGTGCATCATGGGCACGACGGTGATCCTGCTCATCTTCCAGATCGCGGGATTCCTGAACACAGGATTCGAGCAGATCTGGGTTCTCCAGAACTCTCTGAACGTCTCCCGATCGGAAGTGATCGACACCTATGTGTACAAGGTCGGACTGCAGCAGTTGCGGTTCTCCTACGCGACGGCCGCAGGGTTCCTGCGTTCGATTCTGGCCGTGATTCTCGTTGTGGGAGCGAACGCCGCATCGAAGAAGATCACTGAGAAAGGGCTCTTCTAGGAGGACTGTATGCTGCGAGCACGATCAAAAGGAGACAAAGTATTCGACGCCGCGAACGTCTTCGGGATGCTCGTGGTCATATTCATAACGCTGTATCCGTTCTGGTTCGTCGCGGTCGGCTCGTTCAGCGGCGGGTACGCGTACACCCGCGCACGGGGCGTCTTCTGGTGGCCGGTCGATCCGACGCTCGCGAACTACGAGGTAGTATTCCGCGAGCCGGGCATTGTCTCAGCCTTCTGGATGACCGTCATGCGAGCCATGGTCGGAACCATAACCCATCTCATCGTCACGTCGTTGTTTGCCTATGGGTTTTCGAAGGCGCATCTCATGGGGCGGAGGTTCTACGCGACGATTGGGATGATCACCATGTTCTTCTCCGGCGGAATCATCCCCGGATATCTCGTTCGCCAGGCCCTGGGGCTCCTGGATACGTTCTGGGTGCTCATTCTGCCCGCGATGATCAACTTCTGGAACGTGATCATCTTCCGTGCCTTCTTCGCGGAGATACCGAGCTCCATCAGCGAGTCGGCGAAGCTTGACGGTGCGGGGGAATACCGAATCTTCGCCCAGCTGATAGTCCCTCTGTCCACTGCGGTGTTCGCGGCGATTGCGCTCTTCACCGGCGTCTGGCACTGGAACGACTTCATGCAGCCGTTGATCTACACGACCTCGCGCCGGTTCGAGACGCTGCCGCTGCTGTTGATGCGAACCATTCGGACGCGCGAGGCGGCGTCCGGACTCGCCACGAGGGCCGCCGGACTGGGCGTGCCGCAGGACGAGATCAACCCGCTCACGATACAGATGGCGACTATGGTGGTGGCCGTCGCGCCGATTCTCTTCCTCTACCCGTTCCTCCAGCGCTACTTCGTGAAGGGCGTGATGCTCGGGTCGATCAAAGGTTAGCCGCCATGACACTGATGGCTGCGGGACACGGGTCCCGTGAGAAAAACGCCCGCTTGCGGGCAAGAACAGGGAGGATGCGATGCGTAAGCTAATCGCTCTGACAACACTGGCACTTCTCCTGATCCCGGCCATGAACGTGGCCGCGAGAGGAGCCGCCGAGGTGGACGAGGCCGCCATCGTCCGCGACGGCGAAGGGCCAAGCTGGACATGGGACAGGTCCCCCATTGAACTGGGCCTCTACATGCACGAGGGGTGGTACACCAAGCGGTGGAACCCCGAAGTGAACGTCCG
>SLST01000389.1 GCA_007130265.1 Spirochaetales bacterium | reverse complement strand
CGCCTCGGCTGCCCGATCGAGGATGGACTCGTACCGGTCAAGCAGGTCGTCGGCAAGGTACTCCCGATCACATGGGTCGTTGAACCCGACGTGGATCGAGCGTTGCTCGACCACGTCGCAGATCGTGTCCAGGTAGTGCTCCACCATGGATGCCGCCTCGCCGTAGTAGGTCTGGATGAACTCCCGACGGTGCCGGTCGATATCGCAGTCCGGATCCCAAAGCAGCTTCCCAATCAGGTACGCGCGTAGCTCGTTCAGATCCGTGCTGCCTCCCACCGCACCGCACGCCTGCTCGAAGACGCCCCTGACGTTATTCCTGACGAAGGCCTGCATGTTCGGCTGCAGGACGCGCCAGTTGGGGAACGGCGCCGGGTAGTGCGCGAAGCACGTCGTGTAATCCCAGATGTACAACCGGTTGCAGACCTTCGCCCAGTCCTCGAGGTCCCTGATGAAGCTCGACCGGCTGCCGTCCGGGCGAACCACGCGTCGCGCCGGATCGTCGCACGATTCGAGCGGGTGCGCAAAACACGACTCGATGGAGCAGAGACGGACGCAGACGTTATGCCGAGGTCGAAGCGTGCGCGGAGCCGGCCGGCTGTACTGGTAGGCCAGCGTGTCGATGATCGCGTCAGGGAAGCGGGGTTCGACCGCCTCGGCCACCTGGTTGACGAAGCGGATGAGGCTGCCGGCATAGCTCCCTTCGACCGCGTCGATCCGGGCGCAGTCCGGACAGGTGCAGTTGTTGTACCAGTCGTTCTGCGAGACCGAGATCAGGCGCTTACCCGGATCCGACTCGAGCGCCGCAAGCACCTTGTCAATCGTTATGCGTAGCACATCCGGGTTGGTGAGGCACAGCTGTGTGCGTTCGCTCACCCGTCGGCCGTCGACCATGGAGAAGTATTCAGGGTGCGAATCGAACCACTCCGTAGGATCGAGGATGTGCTCGAAGGTGTGGACGAACCAATGGTAATCCATCCGCCCGCCGAACCGCTCCTTGATCGGCACAGGTCCGTTGATGCGGTTCCTGACCGCGAAACGCGGGTTGCGCACGAAGTCGGTGTAGTTGTGGTACCGGTACTCGAGCACGGGGACCTGCCGCAGGTCGAGGGCCGGGATAGAAAGGCCGGCGATGTACGGCACTCGCTCGCACCGGGGCGTGAAGAACCGACACCCTATCCGCTCAAGGAGCTCGTAGATACCGTATATGATCCCGCGGGTGCCGCCTACGATGCCGATGCCGCCGGGACCGCTGCGCACGATGAATCCGTCTTCTCCAAGACCGTCGTCCGCACGCACCCCAAGTCTCGACGCGGCGGTGCCGAGTGCGATCACCACCTCAGGGCCGCCCGCCGGGGCCGAGCCGGCTTCAGACTCCACGCCGCATGCGATGTGGGCGCCCGTGATGAGCCTCAGGTAATGGGCAAGCTCGTCGGCTGCGTACTGCTCCTGCGCGCTCGCGGCACGCGGCGTGACGATCGAGGCGAGCGGTCGTCCGTCAGTGGCGACTCTCAGTTCGGCCATGGTTGCTCCTTCGCGCGGCGGAATCGCCGCACTCTCCATACTATGCGACTGCGAGCTCGAGGTCACCCATGAGATCGCGAGGAAACCAGGAGAAGCCCATGTAGCCCAGCGGCGTGCCGGATCGGCACGCGGTCGGCAGGCTGGAAGAGGACGGCGCTCAGGAACCGTTCCCGTTCAGGCAAGGCCTACGCCACCGAGTCCAGGAATGCGATCAGTTTCTCGTTGAACCCGCGCGGGTTGTCCTGGTTCGCGATGTGATGCGCGTCCTCGATCACGGCGAAGGTACTGCCCGGCTGCGCCGCGTGCCAGGCGTCGGCGTGGCGCCGGAGGAAGCCCACCTCATGGTCACCGTGACAGATCAGCATGGGGTGTTCGAGGCGATGCGGGATTCCTGTCGTCATGTCCCTGAGCATGTCGAGCGTGAGCCGGAGGATATGAGTCTTCCCGGCGGCGGCGGCGACCTCGCGCAGGTAGGCCTGTGTGCGCGGCTTGAGCGCCTTGTGAGCCGCGAAGAGCGAGAAGAGCGGCTTGCGCGGGAAGAGCGCAATGGAGAGCGCGATCACCGGTTTGAGCGCCGACACCAGAGCGGAAGTGCGCGG
The DNA here is from genome assembly GCA_007130265.1 of Spirochaetales bacterium. GTDB lineage: Bacteria > Spirochaetota > Spirochaetia > DSM-27196 > SLST01 > SLST01. The sequence continues at coordinate 1,631 of SLST01000389.1, read as the reverse complement.
GTAGAGCGACCACCCTCCAAGGTGCACCGAGCCGACGACGCGATCGGGTGACAGCGACGCGGCACGCTGACAGAGGGTGCTACCGAGCGACTGGCCGACGAGGACGACGCGCTGGGCGTCGAGCTCATCGAGGAGCTCGTTGATCACGTTCGCGGCCCGTGCGGAGTAGTCGGTCTTCAGGTCGACCTTCTGCGAGCGGCCGTGGCCGGGCAGATCCAGCAGGACGACGCGGTAATGATCCTTGAGCGCGTCAGCCTGCAACTCGAAGGTGCGCTGATCCATGGTCACGCCGTGGGCGAAGACCACCGTCAGCGGCTCCGCGCCCGGCGCGTCATGGTCCTGCCGGTCCGGACCGTGGACTTCGTAGTGGACTCTGCCGAATGAGCTCTCCATATACATCCTTTCCTCCTCTAACGATGCGTCACCGCACCGGTCAGAAAATCGTAGAGACTCTGCAGGAAACGCTCTGCCTCCCGCTCGTCGTCGTAGGGATAGAGCCTGGGAACGATATCGCCGAAGCTCATGATGAGCCGGGAGGTATGCCCAAGGTCCATGTCACGGAGCTCGCCGGCCGCGATGCCTTCCTCGAGAATCGCGGTGACAAGGGCCTTCGCCTTCGCCTCACGGAAAACCCGCACCCGCTCCCAGATGTGCGGGATCCCCATCATGTCGCGGATGAAGGCGGGCTCGTAGCGGGAACGCGATTCAATGTTGTGCCGGAAGACCGACGCGAGCTTCGAGGCTGCCGTTGCCTGCGATGCGATCACGGCCTCGAGATCCGCGTAGTGCCGGTCGGTGATCCTGCGAACGCACTCGACGAAGAGGTCTTCCTTTGAGCCGTAGTACTTGTAGAGCGTCACCTTGCTCACACCGGCCGCCGCGGCGATCTCGTCGACTGACACCGCACGAAGACCAAGGGTCAGGAAGAGACGCTCGGCCTCCTCGAGAACTCTCCGCTGCTTGCGTTCGCTCTGCCGTTCAGCCATACAAAAGTATAACTAATACACTTTGAAAGTTCAATAGTACATTTGAGGTTTCTGATGATGTGTATCGTGCCAGCGGGCACCTGCACGATCAGCCGACGCCGCGCGGGAGGAGCAGCGTGATGACGAAGCTCGATACCGAGCTCGCCGCATGGTGTCCGCTTCTGGATGCGCCTGCCGACCGCGCGGTAGAAGCCACCTTCTACGGAGATCGGCTCGCGGAGTCAGACGACGACCGTGCGCCGCACTCACACGCGCGGTCTGTTCCCGAAGGCACTCTGGGTGCGCATTACCAGTGAAGTGGGCTTCAGACCAGAAGTCATCGTGGGGGGCCGCCCGAGCTTCCGCCCGGAACCTGCGAGCTCTTCGTAGGAACAAGATCGCGATTGCGCCGTGACCCCGGCCGCGATCGCTAGCTACTCCGCGTCGATCGGGTTACGGACCGTGAACAACCCGAAGGGCCTGAAGTCGTTGGTGTTTCGTGTGTGGAACTCGTCGACGCCGTTCGAGGCGAGCGTCACGGCGAGCACAAGGTCGAACGTCGTCCGCGCGGCGAACGATTCGGACTCCCACGTGCCTGCGACGCGCGGCATCAATCCGGAGTCGTACGCGCAGTGGAGCCACCCGGAACGGGTCCGGTACCAGTCG
>SLST01000391.1 GCA_007130265.1 Spirochaetales bacterium | reverse complement strand
TGCAGACCCTCGAGTTCGCAGGGCTTGCGGAGCACGCAGACCGGAGAGCCGCCACTTACTCGGGCGGGATGAAGCGTCGCCTGAACATCGCGTGCGCCTTGTTGCATCGTCCCGATTTTCTGATCTTGGATGAGCCGACCGTTGGCATCGACGCTCAGTCGCGGGCGCACATTCTGCGATCCGTGCGTGCGTTGCGCGACACCGGAACGACGATTCTCTACACGTCGCACTATATGGAGGAGGTGGCGGCGATCGCGACTCGGGTAGTCATCATGGACCAGGGTCGCGTTATCGCCGACGGTACTGTGAGCGATCTGGTGCAACGCATCAGATACGAGGAGCGTGTGATCGTTTCCGTCGAGCGCGTGACCGATGAGTTGGGCAGGAATCTGCAGCGCATACCTGGGGTGAAGGAAGTGAAATGCGACTGCAAGGGGCTGACGGTGGTGTCCGAGGCCGGTGCGGAGAACCTCGACCGTGTCATCCGGACGGCCCAGGAGGCAGGCGGAATACGGTCCGTTCGAACCGAGGAACCGACGCTGGAAGACGTGTTTCTCACCCTTACCGGGAAGCACCTCCGCGACGGGATCGCGGACTGAGGAGGACGATGTGACCAAGGCGGTGCTCGCGACGTGGTACACTGTCCTGCGGATGTTCCGGGACGCGGGAACGTTCATCATGATCGGTGTGCCGGTCGCGCTGATTCCGATCATCACGGCGGCGTTCTCCTTCATCCCTGCCGATGCGCCGTATCTCCTTGGGGCACCCAACCCGACGGTGTTCTTCGCCGGTGGGATACTGATCATGTTCCAGCTCTTCGGTGGGGGCTACACAATGACGTACGTGAAACGTGCACTCCTGACACCCATGTCCATGCGACTGCGCGTGACGCCGGGCGGGGTCGGAGCGATCCTCGTGGGAACCGTCGCCGCGGCGATCGTGGTATCGCTCTGTCAGGGCATGGCCGTCGTTCTCTTCACCCGTGTGGCGCTCGATGTCCGGTGGGCGAGTATCCCGATGCTCGGCGCAGTTCTGATCGGAGTCTCTCTGGTCTCGCAGCTCGTGTATCTGCTGCTCCTCCTGGTCTTGCGGAAACAGGGGCCGGCGGGGGCGCTCGGTTGGGTCTACGGGTACGGAAGCTGCGTGCTCGGCGGCCTGATCTTCCCGTTACCAGTCGAGCGCCCGATGTTCCGGTTCCTCGTGACGTACGGCGGACCATACTCACTTGCTCAGACGGCACTCCGAGAAGTACGCCCCGGCGGATACGCGAGCATGGCGATGCTGGCTACAGGCACTCTGTTCGGCCTGGCAGCGGCCCTGGGGCTTGCCGTGTGGCTCGTCAGCCGACGTGAGTTCAGAACGGGAGACAGCCTCGGCACACAGCCGACCTCGGAAAACCACACCACCGGCAACGAACCGGCGCTGCGCTCTGAAATGGAGGCGGCCCGCACGGAATCGTCTCAGCCGGCACCAGTCCCGCCTGCCCCGGTATGCAGGCGCAGGTCGTCGGGCTTCACGGTATTCCGCTACACATTCGTGCGGGCCTTCCGCGACCCGCTTAACATTGCGTTGATCGTCATCCTGCCGCTGGCCCTCGCGTTTCTGCCTGAAGCCGTCGGGTTCACGGTACCAATCGGATATCAGAGCTACGGCGCCGTCATACTGTTCGGAGCGTTCCTGCTGCTGCGTCCGGTCGTGGAGGACGGCTCGAACGGCACCCTCGAGCGGATTGGCGCCGCTCCAGTTACGCGGATGCGATATCTCGTTCAGACGCTCACCGCGAACGCCATCATCCTCGTGTCGCAGAACGCGATCATGGTGGCGATCGGCGTTGTCTTCCACGGTGAAGTACTCCCCGTGCCCGGCCTGCTCGTGGTCGCGTACGCAGTGTTCTCGGTCGCCTCCCTTGCACTGTGCCTCGCCGGGGCGGCCATCTTCAGGCGAAGGGAGACGACCTATCAGGCACTCTCGCTGGTGCTGGGCGGGATGGCGGCCCTGAGCGGGTTCTTCTGGCCGATCGAGTTCATGCCGGTTGCGGCCCGGCGTGCAGCGATGGCGACTCCCGGTTACTGGCTCCTCGATGCGATTCGAACGCTTGAGTCGGCGGGTCCCTCAGTCGAGTTTGCGGTGTCGGTGGCGATCATGGTACTCTTCAGCGGGGTGTTCCTGCTGACTGGCAGCACACGCCGGCTCGAGTGATGCTCACGGTGGAAGAAAACGGGGATGGTTCGCGCACACAGCCTCGCACGTCCTTCCGTACTCCTGACCGGATGGCGTCTCCTTGGCGCCGCGGTTCTGGTGGGTGCCTGGCTGCGCGACGGCTCGGGCTCACGCGAACTCATCGTCGTTCTCACGCTCTGCCTTTTCAGCTTGACGCATTGGCGTCTTCCCGGACTACCGGTCGCGTCGGTCCTTGTTGATCAGGCGGCGTGTGCCATCGCCGTGGCACTGTGGCCCGGATCTGCATTCGGCATGGCGATTCCGGTACTCGACGCCGCGTCGCGCCGTGTGGTGTGGCCGATCATACCCGCGCTGGTGATCCTGACGGCGCTCGACGCGTGGACCCTTCCAGTTGCCGTCTCGCTCATCGTTGCCGTGACGGCCGGGCTCTCGATCCACCACTGGACCGCTGCGGTGGACGCCGCATTGGCCGAATCCGACGCCGAACGCGGCATGAGGTACGAGCTCGAGACGATGAGAGACCATCTCGTCTCGGCCGGTATACAGTCAGCCCGCCTGGCTGAGGCAACCGAGCGCACGCGCATCGCGCGTGAGCTCCACGATCACGCCGGGCACGAGCTCACCGCGGCACAGCTCGCGCTGCGGGCACTCGCCACTCTGGCCGAGCAGGGGGATCCGGAATCGAGGGACCTGCTGGCCGAGACTGAGCGTCGGCTATCCGACGCCATGCGCGTCCTGCGGGCGACAACGCGCGGGCTTGCCGGCGGCAGCGTCTGCGGCATCGACGGGCTTGAGAGCATCTGCCGAAGATTCGCCGGCGGGGCAGTCGCTCTCACTGTACGCGGCAATACGGAGCGCATCCCGTCCCATGTCTGGGGCGTGCTCGAGCCCTGTCTGAAGGAGGCCCTGAGCAACGCATCTCACCACGGAGCCGGTGGCCACGTATCTGTCGCGCTGGACGTGGGACCGCAGATCGTTCGCCTATCAGTCGCGAACAGGATCGCGGGATCCGACCCACGAATCCGGTCGGATCTCTCTCCGGGCGGCAACGAATCGGAAGCCGGGATCGGACTATGGAGCCTCCGCTACCGGGCGCGGGCGATAGGCGGGAGCGTGAGTGTCGACAGAGGATCCGGGGGTCATCTGGTGTGCGTTCTTCCGCTGGTAGAACCGCCTGAGGTCTACGGAGACGAGGAAACATGTGAAGGTACTCATTGTTGACGACGACTATCTGGTAACACGGAGTCTCCGGATCATCCTTTCAGCGGAGGGCGGGTTGCATGTTGTCGGGACTGCTCGGGACGGGGCGGAGGCGGTCGGGTTCTGCGAGAAACACCGGCCGGACGCAGTCCTGATGGATATCCGAATGCCGGGCATGGACGGAATCGAGGCGACGCGTCTGATCAAGCAGCGCCGGGCGGAAACACTGGTGATGATGCTCACCACCTTCAAGGATGAGGCGCTGCTTCGTCAGGCGCTGAAGGCCGGCGCCGCCGGGTACGTGCTCAAGTCCGCGCCGGCGTCGGAGATCGCCGGACACCTGCGGGCGCTCGCGTCCGGATGCGCTGTCGTGAACGCGGACCTCCTGCGCCGCATCACGGAGCCTGAGGGGATCCCTCTGCAAGGGCTCACCCGACGCGAAACGGAGGTCACCGAGCTCGTGGCCCAGGGTTGCTCCAACAGGGAAATCGGCGAGCGCTTGTTCATCAGCGAAGGAACGGCACGTAACGTGCTGTCCGGCGTGCTGAGCAAGCTCGATCTTCGCGATCGCACACAGCTTGCGGTCTTCTACTGGACGCGCTCCGTGTAGTCCTCAGGGGCGATCAGGTCGGACTGCGGCGTCGTTTCCTCGATCGTTGCCGGCCGCGGAGCGGTACTGTTCCACGATGCGCTCCATCTGCCCGATGTGATCCTCCAGCGCCTTCCTACCGGGCTCCGTGATGGCGATCGTGGTACTGGGACGCCTGCCGCGAAAGCTCTTCGTAACCGTCACGTATCCGGCGCGCTCAAGCTTCCGCAGATGGGCCGAGAGGTTCCCGGCGGTGAGCTCAGACCGCTTCTGGAGCTCAACGAAGGGCATTTCACCGCTGGGAATCGTGGCGAGGAGCGTGGCAATCGCCAGGCGCGACCGGTCCTGGAGCAGCGGCGTACCACGCTGGGTGCCGTCAATCCATTCGCCTGCGGCCCCCATCAGTGATCCGGCCCCTGTACTCGCTCGGGCCGGCACGCCCAGGCAAACACGAGAAAGCCCATGCCGAATCCTCCGGCCACTAGAACGAACACCGGTACGGCCGGCGCGAACAGCGCGACGGCAGCGGCTGCATAGAGCCAGAGCGTGACGACAAGGTACGTCTGAAGCAGGAATGCGGCCGCGTAGAGCGCGAACACGGTTCCGATGCCGCCGGCGATCGCCGCAAATACCCACGCACCGTCTCCGGCACGTGCACCTGCGACCACCAGGAGTACGGCCATGAGGAGCACAAGACCCTGACTGAGAAAGACCGGGTGGTCCATGAGCTCGTCCGCGAAACGGAAGAAGGTGTATCGTCGGTCAACCCTCTTCGCGGCCCGTGTGAACGTGACCGCCTTCTGTACTCCCACGGCTGCCAGGGTGAGTGCCGTAACGCCTATGAGCGCGACACGGACCCACGGCGGCGCGGCGGTGAGTCCACCATAGTGCCGAACGACGCCCTCCCACAGAAGCGCGAGGACGATGGATACTGATCCAATCACTGCCGCTACGCTTCGCATTGCTCCCGCGGCGAGTATCCGACGGAGGAAGCCGCTGTTGGCACGCACCGCTTCCTTGATGAGCGCTATATCCTCGGCAAGGCCCTTTGTCACATCGTCGTCCATCATGGATAACCTCCTGACACCATATAATACTGTATTGCAGAATAGTTTGCTATGCAGAGTAATACCAGACCGGTATGCTGTCCGAAGCGCGGCTCACTCGTACCCGACAGAGACGGGCAACGTCGCGAGGATGGGCCACCACGTCAGGTATCGGCAAATAGTGCGCCGGGCGTCAGCCCAGCAGGTACGGGAGCAACAGGACCGCGAGATTGCTCAAGCTGAAGGCCAGAATCGGAAACAGCAGGCTACCGGTCGAGAGCCGCAACCAGCCGTATACGAGCTTCCCCATGAATGGAACCAGGAAGGCCGTGATACGGAACTGCAGTCCTGGATCATACTGAAGGCCGAACGTGATACCATGGCTGAGCGCAGTGACGACTACCGCAAGTACGACCGGAAGGGTCCAATCAAACTGCTGGTCAACTCTCTTGCCGCCCAGGGCAACCAGCATAAGGGACAGTAGAGCTCCCGAGTATACGAGTTCCTGCGCCAATGCCGGCATCGTTATCTGAAAGAGCAGCCTCTCGGTCATCAGATCGTCAGGTGGGCCTCCGCTCGTGAGAAGCGCGATACCGCCCTTGAAGACAATGACGCCGAGTGTGACCAGGATAGCAGGGAGTACCGTTCCGGATCGCTGACTGAGGGTAAGGCCGATGTCCTTCGCCCACAGAGGACCAATCCGCACGACGATCAGCACCCAGGCTACCATGAAGAGATGACCCACCCAGTTGTAAGCCAAACCTTCCGGGTGAAGACCCAATGCTTCAGGAGAAGGCAGGCGGTTCACGGTACGCGCAACCGCGTACACGACCAGGAACAGGAGTGCAAAGCGCGGACGGCGGTTCTGCTTCGCCAGGAGCAATGCGGTAGCCGCGATCAACGCCACGACAAGCGTATCAAGAAGTACGGGCAGGAACACTATGACCTCCGTATCTGCGACTCCCGGCTATCGTCGGTATCCTCAGGTACTGTGGCGCCCGAGTCCGCTGAGTGCGGTCCGGTTCGATCTCCCCAACGGGGCAGCGTGGATTGCGACTGTATCGCCAAGTGTGCATGATAGGCAGCTTTGGCACAACCGGGGTCGGATTTCCGACCAGGTCCCGGAGGTCGCCGATGGACAAGACGAAAGCCCGCCGTGTGCAGATTCACGGCCGTTCGCTTCGGGTATTCGAGGCCGGACATGGAGATCCGGTGATTCTACTGCACGGCGGTGGGGCAGACTCGACGATCCTGAGCTGGGGCGATGTCTGTGACCCGCTCTCGCGTCACGTGCACCTGTACGCGTTCGACTGGCCGGGATACGGGAGATCCGAACCGATCGAGGGGGTGCTCACGGGCGAGAGGCTGGTCGACACCCTCGAAGCTCTGATCGATCATCTCGGCATAGCCCGGGTGAACCTGGCCGGCAGACGTCGTGCAGGAGATCGCAGGCTTCGTGACCGAGTAGCGCGATGAACGCGTCAGCTTGCTGCACACCACCCGGGCTGCTCCTCATGGATGAGACACAACCAGGTTCGCCCGACGACGTCTCAGCCGGGCACGATCACTCGAGCGACCGTCGCTCCCACCACGCATTGATCGCACGGTACAAGGCGAAGAGCGCGAGGACAGCGATGTAGGTCCTCCCGAATATGCCGAGCGCGTGTACCCACCCGGTCAATGCCCCGCGGAGGTGCAGGATAAGGATCGGCAGGAGCCCCGTGACGACCGGGACGGTTGCCAGGAAGACGAGTTGGTCGCGTCGATTCAGCGGCACAGGGTACGACATCGGCACCCCCCGCAGCGCGTACATGAAGTACTCGAACAGGGACGCCCCGACCCAGACTGCAAAGAAGTCCCACGTCTCTGCCAGGGTCTGGCCGAGTATGAACCATCGGACCACGAGCACCGCGAACACGCCCCACTTGAGAAGGACGAAGGCTTTCCCTTCGACCCGCCGTACCTCCGAATCGATCCGCTCATCTCTTTGTGTCATCGTTCTCCTCCATCCAGAATAGTTCGTCCAGGGTCTTCCCCAGGCTGCTGCACAGACCCAGGCAGAGTGCGATCGTGGGGTTGTACCGCTCTTTCTCGATCAACCCGATCGTCTGCCGTGTGACGCCCACGCTGTCGGCAAGGGCTTCCTGGGTCATCTGCTTCTCCGCCCGGCAAAGACGCACGCGATTCCTTACTGTTCCCATAGGTGCGCTCCTCCGTGTCGGGATCAATGTAATATATAAATGTCATTATGTTAAGTATATCTTGCATTACCGCGACGGGGAGCGATGCAAGCGGCCCCGTATCTTCGGCGAGCCGGTTGCGGAGGCGCGGCTCCCGCGCCACGATGAGCGGATGAATGACCTGATCGTGTCCGTGTTCCTGTTTGTGCACTTCCTGGGACTCGCCGCGTTGATCGGCGGGCTGATGGTCCAGACGACCCCGAATCTGAAGGCAGGGCGGTCGTCGGTAATCGCAGGTGCCGCCGTTCAGTTGGCGACCGGGATCGGGCTGCTGGCGCTTCTGATGGCGGACGCGAACCACGTCAAAGCGACGGTGAAGTTCATTGTCACCGCGGTGATCCTTGCGGTCCCGCTCGTCAGGCGCGCGAAGGCTTTCAACCGAACCGAATGGCTCACGATGATCGGGCTCAGTGTTGCCAACGTCGGGATCGCGGTCTTCTGGTGAGTCTTTCTGAGGTAGCCCGCAGGCCGTGCCCACCCTTGCCGTTTGGTTGTAGAGTAGCCGCATGAGCAGTGCAGCCGGTGCGGCGGCGGGCGCCGCCGGAACCACCGCAGCCGTCGAGGCTGCGCGGCAGGCAGGTGTACGCCGCAAACTCGAAGGAGACGAAATGTCGATCTGGGTTGTGAACCAGGAGAAGGATAAGGTGATTCTCGCGATCGGTTTTCGGGCCAGGCGGTCGCGGCTTCAGGCTCAGTGCCTTGGGTCGGGGAGCTGGGAGACCGTCGGCAAGTTCACCGATGACAACACCTGTGAGCGCGTCCTGCGGGAGATCACGATGCGCATCGCGGAGAAGGACGTGCGCAGGGTGGAGATTCCCGCCCGTTGACCGACCCGCATCGTGGGATGCGGACCCGGCAATTGGAGGAAGCGGTAGATGGTAGAGATAGTCGAAGTCAGGAAGAACCCCTTGTCGGTCCTGGCCCTCGTGGTGTCGCTCGGCGTATTCTTCGTTGCTCGGGTAACGGATCCGGAGAACGTACGATTCCTCGCATTCGATTCCGCGGAGTTGCCCCACCGGTGGTACGCGATCGTCACCTACGGTTTCGTGCATGTGGACTGGAATCACATCATCATCAACATGCTGCTCGTGGTGTGGGTTGGGGTGTGGGTAGAACGGCTCATCGGTTCGCTGCGGTATGCTCTCGTCGTCTTCGTCGCGATCGTCGCGGGAGGCGTCACGCTGTTGGTGCGGCAGACCGCAGGCATCGGCTTCAGCGCCGCGACCGCTGCGATCCTCTTCTATTACCACTTCGCGTTTCCGTGGAAGAAGGAGTTGCCCCTCCGTATCCCCAACATCGTCCTGCCGGTCACGCTGTTGGTCCTCTCGATCGCGGCCATCGTCTTCGGATGGCTGCCGGCCGTGGGGCACTTCCCCCATATCGCCGGTGCGCTCGTCGGGCTCGTCTTTCTCGCCGTATTCCGAAGGTATCACAGGCCGATCGACGACGATCCGGCGGAGTCGTCGCAGGAGGGGCCCCAGGCGACCGGCGCTCGTTCCTCACCGCCGAGCGAGCCGAATGACAACGAACACGACGAGCAACCCACCGTAGAGGATGAGAAGGGCGATGTAGAAAGGGGTGCCCCCAGCCACCTCGCGCCACGTGGAGACGATGATCGCGGCTACGCAGATCAAGAGGGTCAGGACCGTGAAGCTCTTCACACTCGCCTCAAACGGACGACGCGTCGCAATGTCCGCGGTACGTGAAGCCAGTTCCGAGAGCATGGATCGCCTGGTCGGCGGGTCACTCGTGAAGGATGCGAGGAAGCGGCGGAGGGTTCTCACACATTCCCTGGCCATCGCGATCGTAAGGGCGCCCGTGACGATCGCGATCCTGACGAGCATGTGCTGGTAGGCGAACACCCCCTGCTTCGGTGCGTCGATACCCGTGAGCATCATGATGCTGTTGATGAGCGTGATCAGGGTGAAGACAACTGCGATACCCGTGGACAGCCCGCACTCCTTGTACCAGCGTATGACGCCGCCCAGAGTCGGGGAGCCGTCTCCGCGACGCAGCCGTCTGACGAGGGAATGGAGCCCGCTGGCGACGAGCACGAAGGGGTAGACGCAGACGATGCTGAGAAGACCGTCGCGGTAGGCGTCGGGGTGCAGCTCGACGAACAGACCCATAACGAAGACGATGATCGTCACCAGGAGCAACAGCGCGAGGAAGACGATGAAGTGTTTCGTGATGCCTCCGATGATCGGTCGCGTGTTCCTACCTCTCTCCTGGTACCTGCCGACTTCGCTGGAGCGAGTCGACGCACAGGTCAGCCGCGCTGCACGGGCCCCTGCTCGATTCGTTCCCAGGCAGACCGGTTGCGGGCAAGAAACCGCTCGATCTCATTGGCGTCTCTCTCGAACTGCTGTATCAGCGCTTGCATCGACTCGTAGGTGCGCGCCACCAAATAACGGCCGGTCCAGAAAGCCGGCCCAAGCCTGCAGGCTTCGGGTGGCACAGACCTTCCCGAGTGAGCGAGATCAACGAGCTCGTAACTGGGCCCTATGTCACCGGAGCCGGAAGCAGGAGTCAGAACAGCTCGCCGTCCCACAGCATCGTGACGAACGAGCGGTAACCCACGATCAGGATTCCGTCGTCGGTACGCCGGTCCTTCTCCTCGAGACTGACGACAAGCCGACGCCCCACATCGGGGTGATCGACTGCGAGCCGCCGAAGGCCCTTGAGATGATCGTTGGTGACACGGGCGGAGCTCTTGCACTCGATTGCGCACTCCATCCGATTCACGACGAAGTCCACTTCAGTCCCGCCGGCAAGCTGCCAGTAGGTGTAGTCTGCGTAACGCTCGCGGTGCGAGTCGTACGCGCACAGCTCGTGAAACACCCAGTTTTCGAACGCCCTGCCGAACAGCTCCGAACCTGGCTGCACACCGCCGCGACGGGCAAGCGCATTCACCACGCCGACGTCCGAGAAGCAGAACTTGGGTGATCTGACTACCCTGCGCTTGGGTCTGCGGGTATAGGACGGCAGGAACCGACCGAGCAGGGTGAGTGAGCGTCGCGGCACACAGACATGCGAGTGCGAGCCGAACGTGCAGCCGATTCGGAGATGGCCTCCATGGGCACTGGCATACCTTGATCCACCACCTCTACACCGCCTTCGAGTCCTACTTCCTTCGCGTCGCGAAGCACTTCGGGAGTAACCTGGATGATTCGGCCTGGCATCGCGAGCTCATTGATCGCATGCGCATCGAGGTTCCCGGTATCCGGCCGGCGCTGATCCCGCCCGAGCTTGCGGAGGATCTCGACGAGCTGCGCCGGTTCCGTCACCGATTCCGCAACATATACAAGTCACAGTTGCCGGCCGATCGTGTGCTCGAGGTCTCTGAGATCGCAGTCTCCATTTCGCACGATTTCGGTGGCTTCCACAGAGAGTTCATCAACCGGATCAGGAAGCTTCTGGCGGCTGAGGGCTGAATCGGTCAACCTGGCGTCGGCATGCCCGGATCGCACCGGCCGTTCCGTGCTACACTACGCGCGGACCCATGGACCAGGAGTTGCTCGATTGGCTGGACGACCCCGACGATCCCTCGCTGCGGTACCGGATCCTTCGGGAGCTCCAGGATCGCGACGAATCTGACCCCATGGTTCGAGCCTGCCGGGCGGAGATCCCTACGTCACCGGCGATCAGAAAGCTTCTCGACTCCATGCACGCGGGCGGATACTGGCTGCAGGCACACCCGAAGACCGGCCGCGAGACAGGAGCGGGCGTCGAGTACGGAGCGTTCGCCACGACGCACTTCTGTCTTTCCTACCTCGCGGAGCTCGGCCTGGACCGCAGCCATCCCCAGGTCGCCCTGTCGGCCGAGCGCTACCTGGCTTTGCAGGGGGAGGACGGGGACTGGACCGAAGCAGGCTGGTACGAACGCCTCTCCTGCCTGATCGGCTACAACGTCCGCACCTTCGTCCGCCTCGGATACCGCGACGATCCCCGACTCACGCGAGCCGTCGAGCAGCTGTTGGCGACGGAGCGTGACGACGGCGGGTACCTCTGCGGGATCCACGACTGCCGCTACAAGACCAGGCAGGCGAAGAGCTGCGTCCGCGGATCCGTGAAAGCGCTCCTCGCCTTCGCCGAGCTTCCGGAGCTCTACGGGCATCCCCGGGTCGGGCATCTGGTCCGGTACTTCCTGGGTCGCGGCGGAGTCTTCAGGTCGACCGGCGCGGGCGTGCTGGTGAACACTGACATGGAGCGACCGTCCTACCCGATCACCTGGCGAGCGAACGCCTGGGAGATCCTCTACGCGCTCGCCCGGATGGGGTGCGGCGATGATCCGCGGCTGGACCCGGCCTGGCGACACCTGGGATCACTCAGAGACACCCGCGGAAGGTGGGTGCTGACATGGTCACCACAGCAGTGTCCGTGGAAGGTGGGTGAAAGAGGGCAGGCGAACAGGTGGCTCACCTTCTATGCCCTGGCGGCGGAGCGTCTGCGTACTCGGAGTGGGACGATCCTTGGAAACGAACCGAAGCTGAGTGGTAGCAGAGTATGACGAGAGTCCTCTCCGTTGTCCTGATGGCCATCCCCAGCTACCTCATTGTGATCACGGTCCATGAGATGGGGCACATCCTCGTTGGACTCGCCCACGGGTTCCTATTCGATCTCCTGATCGTGGGGCCTCTGGGACTGCGGCGCAACGGAGAAGGCAGAGTGGAGCTCTATATCGAGAGGAACCCGACGCTGTGGGGAGGAGTCGCCGGCGTGTGGCCCAGACAAGACGACACTCGGAATCTCGACGCCTTCGCCCGGGTACTGCTCGCCGGTCCGCTAACCACCCTGGTCTTCGGCGCCGCCTTCCTCACTCTGTCTCGTCTCACGGATCATCCGTTCCCGGGTCTGCTCGGGGCAATTGCGGTTGCCATATCCGTCGCCACACTGATACCGTTACGCTCCGGGGTGTTCCGCTCAGACGGAGGCCGGTGGCTCAGGATCGTCAGGAATGGCAGGGCGAGAGTTGTAGAATCGGCCATGTTGCGGCTGGTTCGTTCAGAGGCGACTCACGGTACCTGCGCGCACATAGACATCGCGGACACCCTGCCGCTCATCGACAATCAAGACGCTCGAGAACAGTATTTGGGTCATTTCTACGCCATGCGTCACTACCGGGCGCGCGACAATCGCGTGATGGAGCACCGGCATCGCCTGGAGCTCGAACGCCTCGCACCGAGTGTCCCGAAAAGCCTCACGCGCCTGATGGCGCCGTGACCGGCGATGGAGATTCGCCCGCCAGAACGTACTCACGCCTGCTCGTTCGAGCTCTGTTCGAGGGACCTGACACGGTCCAGGATGGGCGCGATGCCCGTCCGGTCCACGTTGTCGATGTCGAGGACCATTCCCGCCTTCGCATCGGGGTCCTTCTCCACCATCTGCCCGATCCTCATAAGAAGCCGGTGGACCGGCTTGAGCTCACTCATGATCATCCGTCCGCCGAGCGGGTAGTACTCGATCCGCGACCGGATGTTCTCGGGAAGGCTCGCGGCGAATCCCTCCTTTAGCGCCGGAAGCTCCGGCGGGGCACCCGAGGTGGTGAACAGGATCACGGGTCTGGCCGCAAGCAGCGGCCAGTGCTTGCGTATCCAGCCGACCGCGGTCGGCCGGCCGGCGTGAATCGGGCAGCCGATGATCACGCACCCGGCCGAACGTAGCTGATCCTTCTTCACCTCGCGGAGCGGCATCGCCGGGAAACCGGTCTCCTCCGCGAGCCACCGGGCGTACTGCTCGGTCGCGCCGTAGGTAGATCTGTACAGAATGGTACCGTTCATGGTCGATTGTGCTCCCGGCCGTTTCGCTCCGTCGCTGGCCTCTATGGCCCGGACGCGGGACGGCACGATACTGTGACAGGCAGCCTATCAGAAACGGAGAGAGACATGCAGAGCGGAGACGACTGGGTTCCCGCGTTGCCGCTCATGTCCATGATGACGGGGATGAAGATGGCGGTCGCGACGATCGCCTAGAGAACCTCCTCGAACGGGCCGATCACGACGCCGGCCGCGATGCCACCGGCCAACGTAATGAGCAGGAACGGTATGCGCACCTTGAACGTGTGCCAGAACCCGCCGCTGATCAGCCTGTCGCTCCGGTCGGACTCCCGCCGCGACAGATCGAGCAGGCCGACCTTGTCGAAGATATCGTCGGTCACTTCCTCGCGAAGCACGTCCATCGCGTCGTCGACGGTCAGGGCGCCCACGAGACGATTGTCGCGGTCGAGCACGGGTAGCTCGGTTACGTCGAGCCGCTGGAGCAACCGTGCCGCCTCCTCCTGATCGTCGAACGTCCTGACCCGGGAAACGGCGTACTCGGCGTCCGCCACCAGATCCTGAATGGACACCCCTGGATCGGCGGTAACGAGCACTCCCCGCGGAAGTGCTCTGTAGAGCCGGCGGCTCTCGTTGGTCACGTAGACGGCGGTGATCTCACGGGCGCGGCCGTTCGCCTTCGCCCGAATCCGCTCGATCGCCTGGCCCGCGGTCATGGCGCCTTTGACGTCGATCCGGTCCGAAGACGTGATCCGCCCTACCGTGCCGTCTTTAGACTGGTGCCGAAATTGTTGATCTCAGCATGCAGGGCCTGACCAGCACCCATCGCCGACCGGTTCACCCGAGCGACTCGAAAGGACCTATGCCAGGAAGTGGGCCGGCAGGTGTCGGGGAGCAAGCGCGACGGTGCCAGTGGTGAGCCACCCCTTCTTCAGCCGCACCACCGGCGGGTTCTCG
>SLST01000530.1 GCA_007130265.1 Spirochaetales bacterium | reverse complement strand
GAGCGTTGGACGCTGCTGGCTGTTCTTTTTTTCATCGGTAACCTCCCTTGGTCTTCCGGGTTTCACCACGTCAGAGTCATCGGTCTCGGCTTCTACCGTACGGAACCCGCGCCAACTGCGTTCACGGCAATCTCCGGCTCGTTCCTGACTCCCGTCAACAGCCGAAAGTAGAACTCCAAGGAACGCGCGAGGTCCCGGCGGTCAATCCCGAGCCTGTTCGAGAGGAGGGCGGCCACCGGCTCGTCCGCCTGGAGCGCGAGCTCGATCGTCCGTGAGTCCCGGAGCACAGGCGACGAGACGTGCACGAAACCGCCTGGGGAGTACACCATCGCGCGATCAAAAACGCCGCCGGCCTTTTCGATCGTCGCCAGCGCCACGTACTCTCCCTGCGACATGCCGACGAGGTAGACGCTGGTCGGTGAACCGAACCCGAGTGCGAAGTGGATATACAGTCGTTCGTCGGTACCGGAGATACCCGCGGTCTCACCGGCTTGCCCGGAAGGGGTCGCCACGGCAACTCGACAGTCGAGCAATACGGACGCCGCCGCTCGCTCCGAGGCCGATCGATCCGAGCTCGACGTCGGAGCCACAGACTGCTGAGGAACAGCGCCACGCAACAACATGGCCACTTGGCCGTTCCAGTCGTCAGGAATGCGGAGCGAGAACGCTTCACGGCTGTCGTCACTACCAGTGGAAATGGATATCGCAGGGGGGACCGTGTTGCCCGCCGCCTTCGTAGCGGCACATCCGGCCAGTGCAGGTGCGATGGCGAGTACGCAGCACAGAGCTGCAGCAGAGACCCGCGCACGGGCTGCGCGTTGCGTCTCGAAAGAACGCGCCGTCACCTTCATTCGTTGCATCCTTTCCCGCAACGCGGCCGACCGTGCGAGAGATCCTCGCCGTGGCTCGCACGCGTCTGCGGCGGCCACGGCGGGGATACTACCGTTCGTCTACTGCAGCCAGAACAGAACCTGGACTCCGAGCAGCCCGGAGCTTGCCTCAATGTTGACATTGAAGTCTTCGACCGCCATCGCCATGATGTACGAGGCGCCGACAGAGACCGGTCCAAGCCGCACGTCGGCTCCGACCTTCGTGTTGAAGCCGGCCCGCGTTGGAGGACTCTGCCCCAGATTGTTGGTGAAGTTGGGTCCCGCACCAATCGACAGAGTGACGATCGCGATGTCGAGCGCCACGCCGGCATCCAGGAAGATGTCGAGGCTGTTGACTTCGCCGAGCGAGTACAACAGCAGGCCCTCTGCCTGGAACCAACCGATCCGGTACCGCACGTCTCCGCCAAAGCTGAACTGGTTTACGTTCAGCTCCGAGACGTCCACGGTCTGGCCGAGCAGCACTGGTGACTTCATGAACGCCGCCGGGCCGATTGCCAGCTGGGCAAACGCCATGGTCGGCAGAACCACCAGGACAACAAGAATCAAGAATGCTTTTCTCATACCGTTCCTCCTCCTCAAAGGATATGTACAGGTTACGCATGGGAGGCCCGGTGGGTCCGTGCGGTAGCGAACATAGCGCTCGGATTTTCGCAGCAACCGCGCCCGCGCACTCGTGACGAGTTTGCCGCGACCTATGGACTGTGCTATTATCTGTATTGTAGCCAATCCAAGGGGCGCTGATATCGAAAAGGCAGCCAGGATCGCGAGCGTTCAACCTCTGACCAAGCTTATCACCGGAATCGAGGGATTCGATCGGCTGAGCCACGGTGGATTGCCGCGCGGCCGCACGACGCTCCTGTTTGGCGGTCCGGGCGCCGGCAAGACCGTTTTCGCCCTGCAATGCCTCGTAAACGCCGTACGCTATCATCATGCCTCCGGCATCTTCGTTGCCTTCGAGGAAGAGTCCTGCCAGATCATCGCCAATAGCGCCGGTTTCGACTGGGGTCTTGAGGCTCTCTCGAAAAAGCAGATCTTCTTCCTGGATGCTCGGTTGTCGCCGGAGGTAGTCAGAGCGGGTGACTTCGATCTGGCCGGAATGCTGGCCATGCTTGCAGCGAAGAAAGAGGAGATCGGCGCGCAGTGGATCGTGTTTGACGGTATCGATGTGCTGTTGACCCGGCTCCAGAACCCCGCGGCGGAGGTTGACGAAATATACCGCATCCGTGATTGGCTGGCGGACGGCGGATTAACAGCCATCGTCACCGCCAAGACGGAGGACCGTCCTTACGAGCCGTTGAAGTATGGTTTCATGCAGTTCATGGCCGATTGCGTGGTACGACTCGGTCGTCGCCAGGAGGAACGCGTCACCTCGCAGCTCGTTCAGATGACGAAGTACCGCGGTTCAGGCTTCGCGGCAGGCGAGTTCCCGATGACCTTCGGACGCTCCGGAATCGACGTAGCCGTTGCCGAATCGCGGGAAGAGTCTGACCGCACGTCTACCCAGCGGATCAGTCTCGGCTTCCGCGATCTCGACTCCTTGCTCGGGGGCGGCGTGTATCGTGGCAGCAGCACGCTGATCTCCGGTCTGCCGGGCACTGCCAAGACAACCCTTGCAGGCAAGTTCCTGGAGGAGGCCTGCTCTCGCGGCGAACGTACGCTGTTCGTGAGCTATGACGAGGGGGTGGGGCAGATCGTGCGCAACCTGGCATCCGTGGGCATCGAGCTCAGGAAGCACATCGACTCCGGATTGCTGCGGATGTTCTCCACGCGCACCGAAGCCACCAGCCCGGAGGAGCTTTTCTCCGGGCTGAGATCGCTGATCAGCGACCATCACCCGCGCTGCGTTGTGATCGACCCGCTGTCGGCGATCGCCCGGTCAGGAAGCCCGGTCACCGCCCGGTCGGTAGCAAGCCGATTCGTCCACGTGGTCAAGGACTGCGGAATCACCTTGCTGGTGACCGCGCTGAGCGAGGCTGATGATCCGGTGACCGAGTCCACAGACCTGCAGATTTCCACCATTGCCGATACATGGATCCATCTCGCCTACCTCGTCTCAAGCGGCGAACGCAACCGCGCCCTCACGGTCGTCAAGTCGCGCGGCACCGCCCACTCGAACCAGGTGCGCGAGCTCGTGCTGAGCGATAACGGCCCGTCTCTCACCGATGTCTACGCCGCCGGCGGAACAGTGTTGATGGGTACCCGGCGTTGGGAAAAGGAAGCCGACGTCGCCGACTCCAGATCGCGGCAACTCGCCGAATCCGAGAATGAGCGACGGGCGTTGAGTTACGCGGTAGCCCGGACTGAAGCCGAGATCAAGGTGCTGCAGCTCGACCTGGAGCGACAACGAGCCGAACTGAGGGTCTCGTCAAGCGAAGAGTTGACGCGCGATGCGTCTTCTCGATCAAGGGAAGACCAGTTACGGACCAAGCGCGAGAGTCCAGCGAACAGGTTGGCGAAGAAGGCCGGTAGGAAGAAGCCCAGGTGAGCGCTCCAAGTGCCGAACCAGGAGAAAGGACCGGTGGATTCACGACGGCCGTCGTACTGCGGCTCTATGTCGCGGGTAACGCTCCCAATTCGGCGCAGGCCGTCGCCAATCTTGAAGCGATCTGCCGGGAGTACCTCAATGGCGCCCACGACCTGGAGATCATCGATGTCCTCGAACACCCGCAGCGCGCGATGGCCGCAGGTGTTCTCGTTACGCCGACGCTCGCAAAGCTCTATCCTCCGCCGACGGCTCAGGTCGTGGGTAATCTCAGCGATACATCCAGGGTACTCCTTGCGATCGGAATAGGGAGCCAGGCACATGAGTGATAGTTCATCGTCGTACGCGCCGGAAGTCGCCCGAACGAAGCGGCAAGACGAGCAG
>SLST01000495.1 GCA_007130265.1 Spirochaetales bacterium | reverse complement strand
TGAGCCTCATGAAAATCGCCAACGACCTGCGGCTCCTCGCGAGCGGCCCTCGCGCGGCGCTCGGGGAGATCGTGCTTCCGGAGCTTCAGCCGGGCAGCTCGATCATGCCGGGCAAGGTGAATCCGGTCATCCCGGAGATGATGATCCAGGTCGCCGCACATGTGATCGGCAAGGCGGCCTCGGTCACCACGGCCGGTCAGCACGGCCCGCTCGAGCTCAATATGATGAATCCGCTGATCGCGCACGAAACGCTCAGCGCGATATCGCTCCTGCGCGAGAGCTGCGCCGCCTTCGCCGAGCGCTGCGTCGACGGCATCACGGTGGACGAGGAACGCTGCGAGTACTGGATCGAGTGGAGTCTTGCCCTCGTGACGCCGCTTGCCACGCGACTCGGCTATGACAAGGCGGCCGAGCTCGCGCACCAGGCCTTCGAAGAAAAGCGCACGATCCGCGACGTGCTCGAGTCCTCGAACCTGCTCTCCGGAGAGGAGATAGCCGGCCTCCTCGACCCAAAGTCGATGATCTAGCCCGGCAGGCGCGTGCAGGGCACGACGGGTTGAAACGGCGAGCGGTCGCGGGTAGAATCGCTCAAACCCTGGAAGAGTGAGGACCACCATGAAGAAGTACGTCTGCGATGTGTGCGGCTATATCTACGACCCGGACGAAGGCGATCCGGACGCCGACATCGCTGCGGGAACGGCGTTCGAGAACCTGCCCGAGGACTGGGTGTGTCCGGTGTGCGGAGCCCCCAAGGACGACTTCTCGGTAGAGGAGTAGCCGTTTTCCGGCCGCGGCACGAGGTGCCGGATTGACGCAAAGGGAGAGCGGGCCGTACAGTGTGGCCGTGCTCGATCGCATTCTGCGTCCCGTCAAGGATCGCCTCATCGCTCCGATCGCCGGGTCGCTCGGATCCCGCATTCACCCTACGACGATCACGGTGGCAGCAGCCGCGATCGGGATCGGGGCCTCCCTCATGGCATGGCAGGGACGGTACGGCTGGGCCTTCGCGCTCTGGGTCGCCAATCGCGTCACCGACGGGCTCGACGGCGCAGTCGCGCGAGCGACCGGTCGACAGAGCGACTTTGGCGGGTACCTCGACATGCTGCTCGACGTGGTCGTCTACGGGGCGATCCCCGTCGGTTTCGCGCTCGGACGAGCGAGCACGTCGCTGTCCATCGCGGTCATGGCGCTTCTCGCCGTATTCTACCTGAACATAACGTCATGGCTATACCTCGCCGCGCTCATCGAGAAGAGGGCTGACCACGGGACGTCCGCACGCGGGTCGACCTCGATTCCCATGCCGTCGGGTGTGGTCGAAGGCACCGAGACGATCGTCGCCTATGCGATCATGCTCCTCTGGCCGGCCGCCGCGACCGCGATCATCTGGATTCTCGCGGGCGCGACGCTCGCGGGCGTCGCGCAGCGAGTGGCCTGGGCACACCTCCACATGAGATAGTTGCATGCTCAAGTGTTCATGGCTACATTCTGGGGGAAGAGAGCCGAATGAGTCGTTCCACCGTTTCGCACACGCATCTGATCCTCGCGCTTGTCGTCCCGCTCCTCGTCCTCACGTCGATCGCGTGTACGGATGCAGATGCAACCCGACACCGGATCGCCGCGGACTTCCGCACGAGCTTCCTCGCCGGTGAGCGAGACTGGGCGGACGTAGCCGAACTCGCGGAGTCGGAAGGCCAGGTCGAGTTCTACCACTGGGGCGGCAGCGAGGCGCTCAACTCCTGGCTCGAGCTCTCGGCGCGGCCGGCGATAGAGCAGCACGGGGTTCGCGTGAACTTCCGTCGCGGCGATACCCGCGACGTTGTGGACCTGATCCTTGCCGAGCTCGCCTCGGCCAAAGGGCCCGGTCAGGGGTCGGTTGACGTCGTCTGGGTCAACGGAGAGAACTTCCGCACGCTTCGGAATGCCGACGCACTGTTCGGGGCGTTCGCCGACCGACTCGAGGCATCGCGCTACTTCGCGTTCGACCCGTCGGACCCGGCCTCGAGCGTCAACCTCCACGACTTCGGCACACCGACGGATCTCATGGAGATGCCCTGGGCGTCGTTCCAGTTCACCTTTCGCACCAACACGGGACGCGTCGACCCGGCGGCGGCGCCGCGAACCTTCGAGCAGCTCGAGTCGTGGGTCACCGCTCATCCCGGCCGATTCACCTACGTCGCGCCGCCCCACTACGTGGGCTCGACGTTCCTCCACTCGGTCCTCTACGGAACAAACCCGGACGGGACCGGCTACGAGCCGTTTCTGCGCAGTCTCTCACAGATCGAACTCGGAGAGCTCACGCGCCTCATACGCCCCGGGTACGACTTCCTGCGCCGAATCGAGCCGTTCCTCCTCGGCGGGGGAGGTGCCGCGGGCGACCGCGGCTCCCCCATCTACCCGGCGACCGCGACTGCCCTGCAGGCGCGGTTCGTGGGCGGCGAGGTGGACTTCGACATGGAGTTCGGTGTCTACGACGTCGACCGTGACATCCGTGCGGGCGTCTACCCGGTAACGGTCCGCAACATCATCTTCCCCGAGAGCGGCATGATCAGGGACATGAGCTATCTCGCGATACCCGCAAACGCCCCGAATCCCGCGGCGGCGCTTGTCACGATCAACGCGCTCTCGACACCGGAGAGTCATCTGTCAAAGCTCGTCGGAATCGGGTTCGCCCCTGCGGTCGACCTTCGAATGCTGAGCCGTAGGCAGCGTGAAGCCTTCGACGAGGCGGCGCCGGATCTGCGCGGGGTGACGGCCGAGGAGCTCGCGGCGAACGAGGCGCCGGGGCTCAACGCGGACCTGGTAGACCTGCTCGACGCGGTGTGGATCGAGTACATCGCCGAGCGCTCCGCGCGCCCCTTCGACGAGATCGTGGCGGACGCATGGCGGACGACGGCGCCGTAGCGATGGCAGTTCTATGACGGGCCGAGCACGGAGACGAATCGCCATTTGTGCCGGGCTTGCCCCGGCCGTCCTCGTCCTGACCGCGCTGTTCGTCGGCCCGCTCCTCATCGCGCTCGCCCAGAGCCTTGGCCACGCCCCGATCTATCGGATAACCGAGTTCCCGAGCTTCCGCTACTACGCGCGGATCCTCGCGTCGAGCCGATTTCGCGTGTCACTCGCCTACACCTTCTACTACGCGACCGTACCCACCGTCGTGTCGACCATCGTCGGCGCCTCGCTCGCGCTCGCCCTGCGCCGGCCGATGAAGGGCTCGCGTCTGCTATCGTTCTTCTTCAGGCTTCCGGTCGTCGTTCCCTACCTCGTCGGTGCCGGGCTGGTCGTGACGCTCTTCGCGAACGGAGGCCTCATCGCGCGGGCTCTCTACGCCGTCGACGCGATCGACTCGACCGGGGACTTCCCCCGCATCCTCTTCAGCTCCGGCGGCTGGGGGATCATGCTCGCCTACCTGTTCAAACAGGTACCGTTCACTTTCGTGATCGTCTCTTCAGCCCTGGCCGGCGAGGACGCCGGACTCGAGCAGGTCGCCCGTACGCTCGGCGCCTCACCGCTGCGCGCGTTGCGGCACGTCGTGATCCCCCGCACCATCCCGGCGATCATCAGCTCGTCGCTGCTCGTCTTCGCGTTCAACTTCCAGACGTACGAGATACCCTATCTCCTCGGCGCGACGTTCCCCAATACCGTCCCGGTCGAAGCGCTTCGGATTTTCAACCTGGTCGACGTTCGCCGCCGGCCGGAGGCGATGGCCTATCTCATCGTCATCACCCTCGTCTCCGGAATCGTGATGTATCTCTACCTTCGCACCTACCGGATGTGGGAGCGATCAAAGGGACGCGTGTAGTGAGAGACGGTAGGAACGGCACGCTCGGCAGACCAAATCCCGCAGCCCGCGTCTTTGTCGGCGTCATGTTCACGGCATTCGCTGCTCCCTTCGTCCCGCTCGTCTTGGCGTCCTTCTCGTTCACGTGGCACTGGCCCGATCTGGTGCCGACACAATGGCTCTGGGACGTGCGGGGCACGACCCCTTTTCCGGTCGGGTGGGCCTACCTCTTCTCGCCGGTGTCACGGCTTGGCGCAGCGTTCGCGAACACCGTCGCGATCGGTATCGTGGTCGCCGCCGTGACGCTCGCGATCGGTCTGCCGGCCGCACATGTGCTCGCCCGCTACGACTTCCGGGCGAAAGGGGTTGCGGAGTTCTTCCTGCTGCTGCCGATCATCGTCCCGCAGGTATCAGTCGGGATCGGAATGCTGCTACTCTTCATGCGACTGGGGCTCTTTCGCACCTACCCGGGAATCGTCCTCGCCCATCTGGTCCCGGCGCTTCCCTACGGGGTGAGAATACTGACTGCGGTCTTCCAGAATCTCGATCCCGGATACGAGGACGTGGCGCGAACGCTCGGCGCAGACCGGCTCGCACGGCTTCGCCACGTCACTCTCCCGCTCATCGCCCGGGGCATGGCGACCGCCGGACTCTTCGCGTTCCTGATCAGCACCAACGTCTTTCTCCTCACCTTTCTCATATCCGGCGGGCGGATCGCGACACTGCCCACGATGCTCTTCTCGCACATCGAGTCCGGGGGACCGCTCGACGCCACGACGGCGGGGCTGGTGCTCATCGTCTCGATGCCCGGGCTGCTCTTCCTCCTCATCGCCGACCGAGTCTCCGGTCTGGGCCTCTCCGTGCAGTCCCCCGCCGGCGGCGGCCGGCTGGAGGGCTCGGCGTGAGCTCCATCACCCTCACAGGCATAACGAAGTCGTACGACGGGCCTCCGGTGGTCGTCGACCTCGATCTACAGGTCGAGACCGGAACGGTCTTCGGACTGCTCGGTCCGAGTGGATGCGGCAAGACGACGACGCTGAAGATGATCGCGGGGCTTCTCGAGCCGGATACAGGGGATATCCGCTTCGACGCGGCGTCGGTCCTTGCCGTACCGCCGGAGAAGCGGCGCATCGGGATGGTGTTCCAGCAGCCGCGCCTGTTCCCGCACATGAACGTCGAGCAGAATGTCGGGTTCGGCCTGCGGATGCAGGGGCTGCGGCCACGCGATGCGCTGCCGCGCGTCCGGGAATGCCTCGCGATGGTCCAACTCGACCGTTTCGCCCGACGCTACCCGCATCAGCTCTCCGGCGGGCAGCAGCAACGGGTCGCGCTCGCCCGGGCCGTAGTCACCGACCCGGTCGTGCTGCTCCTCGACGAACCGCTCTCCAACCTCGATACACAGCTGCGTGAGCAGATGCGCCGGCTGATCCGTCGGGTCCAGGAGCGGCTCGAGATCACGACGATCTTCGTCACGCACGACCAGGACGAGGCGAGTGAGCTCTCCGACCGCATGGCCGTGATGCTCGACGGGCGGCTCGCGCAGACGGGACGCCCGATCGACCTGTTCATGCGACCGGAGTCGGTTGCAGTCGCCCGATTCCTCGGTTCGACGAACCTCCTGCCCGGTCGGCTCCGCGCTCCCGGCCTGCTCGAGACCCCGCTCGGGCCGCTCGCCGCCTCATGCACCGATGCCGCGGAGCCGGATCGCCCGGTGACGGTCAGCTTGCGGTGGGAGCATCTTGCGATCGCTCGGGCGGCGGAGCCCGGACGCCTTCGCGAGGGACCAAACAGCTTCCGAGGCGTGATCTGCGACGTCGTGTTCGGGCCGAGCCGTATACGGTACACGGTGGAAGTCGACCGTGTGCCGCTCGTCGCCGTCATGCCTACCGAGCACGAGTACCGGCGAGGGCAGGCGATCGTGGTCCACATCGATCCGCGGCGCGTCCGGGTCCTGCCCGGTGACGACCTGACCGACGAACCCGCGTCGGACGACGGCTGACGAACGCCGGTTGCAGGAGGTCTTTGCTTCGGCTACCCTTCCGGCATGAAGGTAGTCGCGCTCTTCCCCCTCCTGGCGGTGTGGCTGGTACTTGCCGGTAACGTACGCGCATCGACTCTCATCGCCGGCATCGTGCTCTGTGCCGCGGCGGTCGCGATCTTCGCGAACCTCGCAGGCGAACACTCGACGCGCGGCGCAGGCAGTTCGGCCGAAGCGAGAGAGGGCTCCCGCGGCAGACTGCTACCGGTAACGCGTCGAATCTTCTGGGCGCTCGTCTTCATGCCGGTCTTCCTGGGCAAGGTGCTGCTCTCAGGGCTCAACATGGCACTCCTCGCGCTCAAGCCGAGCATCGATTTCTGGCCCGGCATCGTGCGTGTCCCCGGCGGTTTGCGCAACGTCGTCACGACGGCGATCTTTGCGAACGCGATGACCCTGACCCCGGGAACGCTCACGCTCGACTACGATGAGAGCAACGACGATCTCTACGTCCACTGGATCGACGTCACCGGCTACGAAGAGGACTTCGACCGCCGCGTCACGAGCGGCATGCGCGTCTGGATGGAGCGGCTCGAACGATGATCGTCAGCACGATCAGCTTCCTGGTTCTCTTCTCGGGCCTCTGCCTCTACCGTGTCCTGCGGGGACCGACGCTGCTCGACCGGGTCGCCGCGGCAGATGCGATCGGGGTGATGATGACGACGGTGCTTGTCCTGATGGGGCTCCTCTTCGAGCGCATGATCTTCCTTGACATCGCAATCGTCTACGCGCTGCTCCTCTTCGCCGACACGCTGATCATCGCGAAGTTCATGGAATCGGGGAGGCAGAGTGGCTGACGCTGCGGTGACGACCATAGTCGGGTCGGCCCTGATCGGATTCGGTCTCTTCTTCACCTTTGCGATGACGGTGGGCATGCTGCGGTTCCCGGACGCGTACACGCGACTTCACGCCGGCACCAAGGGACTCACGATCGGCGCCGGGCTGCTTCTCGTGGGCGTCGCCGTGCGTGCGCCGTCGGCGGCGTTTGCCCTTCGCGCGATACTCGTCGCGGTCTTTCTCCTCGTCACGAATCCGATCGCGATCCACGCGATCGCACGCGCGAACTACCGCTCCGCGCGCGCGAGACGCCACATGCTGGTCGATGAGTACGCCGAGTCGCTGGAGAAGCGCGATGGCACCTGAGATACCGTTCTACATGGTCCTTGGCCTGGTTGTCGTCTGCGCGCTCGGGGCGGTGTTGATCAGAGGGTATATCACGTCGATCATCGTCCTCTCGATCTTCAGCATCACGGTTACGGTATCCTTCGCGTTCCTGCGGGCGGTGGACGTCGCGATGGCCGAGGCGGTCATAGGCGCAGGGCTGATGACCGCGATCTTCGTCACCGCGATCAGCAAGACGAGGAGGCGGTCATGAAGCCGCGCCACCTTGCCGGGCTCGCGCTCTCGGTGCCCGCGGCGGTCGGGCTCGGGGCATTGCTGCTGAGCGAGGCGGTGGTGACGGGTTCGCCGGAAGGCCCGGCGGGTCATTACCTGCGCAACTCGATCGCGGATTCCGGCGCGATCAACGTAGTGACGACCGTGCTCCTCGACTACCGCGCATTCGACACCCTCGGCGAAGCGAGCGTGATCCTCGCATCGGTCGCCGTGATCAGCGCGCTCTTCGCAGGGGCCGAACCGGAACGAAGTGAACAGGGGCTGAGCCCGCTGGTGAAGACGTCGATCGGGTATCTCGCCGCGGTTTTCTGGATCTTCCCCGTCTACATCGTCTTCCACGGCCATCTCTCGCCCGGCGGCGGATTCCAGGGCGGCGTGAGTCTGGCGGTTCTCGTGATCCTTCTCTACGTGGTTTTCGGCAGCAGACGGGCCTCGGCGACGCTCACCTCCTCCCGGCTTCATGTGACTGAGTCCGCGAGCGCGTTCGGGTTCCTTCTGCTGGGTACCGTGGGGATCGCGCAGGGGCTTGCCTTCCTGACCAATGCGGCAGCCGGCTTTCCCACCGGTTCGGCCGGCAACCTGATGAGCGGAGGAGTCATCCCACTGCTCAATCTCGCAATCGGGATCAAGGTCGCCGCGGGGCTCGGCTCGATCTACCTCGACATCCTCTCTGCGGACGGCAGCCGATGATGCAGCAGGCTACCTACGCGACCGCCGCGATCGTCTTCGCGATAGGCCTCTACGGCGTGGTGACGCACCGCAACATGATCAAGATCTGCATCAGCCTGAGCGTCATGGAATCGGCGGTCGTCATGCTCTTCGTCGCGCTCGCCTACCGCCCCGGGGCAACGGCGCCTATCCTCGATGAAGAGGGCGCCGCCTACGTCGATCCCCTGCTTCACGCGCTCTCGCTCACGGCAATCGTCATAGGCGCAGGCGTCATATCGGTCGCGCTGGCGTTGACGGTCATGGTGTACCGACACTACGGCACCACCGACATCACCGCCGTCTTCCGGGGACAACGATGACGCACGCTGCGCTTGCGGTGATCCTCATTCCGCTTGCCGCGGCGATCATCGCGTCCATCGCCTCAGTGCGTCTTGCCAGGGTGCCACGGATAGCCGCGCTTGCTTCGGGGATCGCGCACATGGCAGCGGTGGTTATCACCGTCGCCCGAGTAGCCAAAGACGGCGGCCTGACCTACAGCCTCGGCGGCTGGGCCGCACCGGTAGGGATCGTTCTGGTTGCAGACGCCTTTTCGATCGTCTTTCTGTTGATCACCGCGGTCGGGCACGTGTCGTTCCTCCTGCACGGCATGGCGGAAGAGAAACAAAATCGCAAGGGAGTCTGGATTCTCACCGAGATCCTTGTCGCGGCGCTCTCCGGCATCGCGCTCGCCGGAGACCTGTTCAACCTCTTCGTCTTCGTCGAGCTCGCGTCGGTGACCTCGGTCGGGCTCATCGCGCACAAGCAGCACGCCCGCGGCGCAGGGGCCGGTTTTGTCTACCTCGTCTTCGCGTCGCTCTCCGGTTCATTCCTGCTCATCGCCGTGCTGCTGCTCTACAGCGCGACCGGCGTTCTCACGATCGCCGAGATCGCCGCCAACGTGGCAGGGATGCCCCGCACGTCGTACCTCGCAACCACGGGGCTGATCCTCGCGTCGTTCGGGATGAAGTTCGGGCTGATCCCGCTCCACTTCTGGCAGGCGCCTTCGTACCACGCCGCCGGAAGCAGCGTCTCCGCGCTGCTCTCAGGGACCGCGATGACGCTCTACATCTACGCCGTCGTGCGTCTTCTGTTCCACATGATGAGAGTGTCCGTGCACTTCCCGCAGGCCGCGCTCCTCATCACCGTGCTCGGGTGCGTCAACGTCGTCGGCGGCCACCTGCTCGGTCTCGCGGAGCGAGACCTCAAGCGATTGCTCGCCTACTCGAGCGTCGCGCACGTGGGCTACATGCTGCTCGGTTTCGGCGCGGCGGCGTCGGGCCGGATGGGCGCGACGGCCGCGACCGCCGGCCTCCTCCACGTCGTCTTCCACGCGGTGATGAAGAGCGCGCTCTTCTACTCCGGCCGACGCCTGATCGTCGCCGCCGACTCGTCGGCGATCGCCGGTCTCCAGGGCAGCGCCCGCCGCGACACCGTCGCGTTCACCGCCTTCTTCCTCGCCTCGCTCGCGATCGTCGGCGTACCGCCGGCTTCCGGCTTCGTCAGCAAGTGGCGCGTGGCGCAGGCAACCGCAGCGGTCGCCGGCGTCTGGCCGGTCCTCGTCGTCGCAGTCGGCACGGTGATTTCCATGATCTACTACGCGCGCGTCTTTCACGCATCGCTTCGAGAAGGCGGCCGGCAGGGTACGCGCGCCCGGACGGCCGGCGGGCCGTGGCGATACGCCGGTCTCTTCACGGTCACGGCACTCGGGCTCGCAACACTGGTCCTGGGGCTCGGCGCGTCGGGCGTGGAGGAGCTCCTCGAGCCGGCGGCGCAGGCGCTCGTCGATCTCGAACAATACGTCCTGCTCGTGCGCGGGGGGCCATGACGTATGCCGTTTGCCATCGCGTTTCCGTCCGGAGTGAGCGTTGCGCTTCTCGCGGCCTTCGCGGGTCTCGGGATCTTCGCCTGCGCGGCTACGACATTCGAGAAATCGCCGGGAATCACTGCCGCGGCGCTCGTGCACGCGGCGGCGGGCGTCCTCGCGGTCCTCGCGGCCGACATGATCACGCTGCTCATTGCCTGGGAACTGCTTACGTTCTCCGCCTACTTCATCATCAGAACCCGCTCGAGGCGGCTACCGACCGCCGGTTCGCCGCAGGCCGAACGCGCGTCGGTGTGGTACATCGCGGCGCAGATCTGCGCGGCCGCGCTCTTCTTCGTCGCCATCGTTCTGCACGGCGTGAGGGGGGGATCGGTGATGATCGAGGCGCTGCGCCCCGAGGCACGGTGGTTCATGTTCGTCGCGATCCTCATCAAGACGGCAATGATGCCGCTGCACGGATGGCTCGTTGGGGGCTACACCGAGGCGAGCCCGACCGGCGGCATCGTCCTCTCCGTCTACGCGACGAAGGTTGGCGTGTACACTGCGGCTCGTCTGATCGAAGTGTCTCCCGGCTCGTTTCCGTGGTTGAGCTACATAGGAGCCGTTGTCGCCGTCGTTGCCGTCGCGAACGCGCTCATGCAGCGTTCGGCGCGCCGGCTACTCTCCTACCACATCATCAGCCAGGTGGGCTATATGCTCGTGGGCGTGGGCGCGGTGTCCGTCGCGAACAACCCTGGAGCCGGGGCGGTGGCCGGGCTGTTTCACGCGGTCAACCACATCATCTACAAGGCGCTTCTCTTCATGGCGGCGGCGGCGGTGATGCATCGGCTCGGGCACGACGATCTGCGCCGAATGGGAGGGCTCCGGCGGAAGATGCCGCTCACCTTCGTGTGCGCGGCGGTCGGTGCCGCGGCGATCTCCGGGGTACCGTTCACGAGCGGGTACGCGAGCAAGGAGTTGTTGAAACAGGTCGCAGATCCGATTCCCGGATTACTCCTGGCGGTCGCGAGCGCCGGCACGACGCTCTCGTTCATCAAGTTTGTCTACCTCGTCTTCGTCCGCGCGACGCCGGGCGGCGCGGACCAATCTGCCCCGACATATCACCAACCCCGGGCGACGCCGCCGCTTCGGGTCGCGATGGTCACCCTCGCGGCGCTTTCGATCCTCATCGGCACCGTCCCGCCCATCGTTCCCGGCGTGCCCGCGATCGACTACTACAAGCCTTCGGCGCTTCTGATGGGCGTCCTGCCGCTCGTATTCGGGGCGGCTGTCTGGGCGGCCTTCAGGAAGCACATCGTCTCGAGACTCGACCTTCATGTCACGCGCACACCGGTGCGCACGACGCTGCTCGCGGTGACTCGCCGCCCGCTTCGGCTTCTGCGGCAGACCCACCGGCTCAATCCGCAGCTCTCCGTGGGCATCGCTGTCTCGGCGGCGGTGATTCTGACCTTTCTGCTCGTGCTGTTCGCGTAGCGCTATCGGCGACCGAGGATCGCCTCAAGGAGTTCGCTCCGGGTCCTTGCCTCGAGAACCGCCTGGCGCGCGCGTCGGTGCTTCATCAACCGCCCGATCTCGGCGAGAAACCTCATGTGGGGACCGGTCTGGTCCGGCGGCGAGAGCGTCATAGCAAATATGCGGCACGGCTTGCGATCGAGGCTGTCGAAGTCGATCGGATCGCGAGTGACCGCGACGCATGCAAGGAGATGGTCGACGGCAGCGCTCTTCGCGTGGGGGATCGCCACCCCGTGCTGCATTCCGGTGGACGAGCGGTGCTCGTTCGCGAGGACGTCGGCAAGCGCCTGCTCGCGCGAGCGCACCTCACCGGTAGCGCACAGCATGTCGACAAGGTGAGCGATCACCTCGTCCTTGGTGGAAACGTTCAGGTCCGGGTCGACCAGCTCCTCCGTGAGCACTTCACTCAGCATGATCAGTCACACTAACGCGAGAGCATCGACCGGTCAATGCCATCCGTCACCGGCCGGCCACCGCGCCGGCCCGGAGAGCTCGAGGTCGTCGAGCACCTCGGCAAGGGCCACCAGAATCCCGTTCACGCGCACCCGGCCCTCATCATCGAGCGCGATGCGCCCCATCTCGAGCGCTTCGCGGTCGACCCGTTCCCCGAGGGCTCCGCACCGCCGCAAGAGCCACTCGACCGCGCAGGCGTCGAGACCAAAGACCGCGGCGAGTCGGTCCATCGTCACCCCCTGCGCGGTCCGCAGGCCGAGCATGAAGTGCTCGAAGAGCAGCGTTCGGTCGTCAAGGTACTCCACCTCGCGTGTGGTCTCAGACGCAGAGCCGGCGAGGTAAGCGGCAAGGTCCGGATTGGTGAGCCGGGCGGGGACGACCCGACCGGCATTCACCGCGCTGCCATGGACGGGAACCGTCCGTACGGGAACCGTCCCCACCGCGCCGGGCCCGAGCCCGACATATGGCTCGCTACGCCAGTACACGGGGTTGTGAACCGACTCCTCGCCGGGCAGCGCGAAATTCGAGACCTCGTACCAGCGGTATCCCGACGAGAGAAGCCGGTCACGCGCGTCGACCCAGAGGCGGTCCTGTTCGTCCTGCGGCAGCGGGGCGACTCTGCCGCGGTCGATCGCAAGGGAGAGAGGCGTTCCCTGCTCGACCGTCAGCGAGTAGAGCGAAACGTGGCCGGGACGCGCATTGCGCAACCGCGCGAGGTCGTCGTCGAGGGCCTGCCGGGTCTGGCCCGGAATCCCGGTCATCAGATCGACGGTCAACCGGCCCTGCCATCCGGTCGCAATCGCCTCGAGCGCCGTGCCTATGGCGTCGGCGTTCGCGCGTCGTCCGAGTCGCCGGAGGAGCTCGTTCTGGAAGGTCTGGATCCCGAGGCTGAGACGGTCGACCCCCGCCGCGGCAGCCGCGGCGAGAAACTCGTCGCTCACGGACTCCGGGTTCGCTTCGATCGTCCATTCGTGCACCGATGCTGAGAGACCCAGAGCGTGGCGAAGCGCTTCGAGGAAGCGCCCGAGTTCGGGCGCGGGAATCAGGCTCGGCGTACCGCCGCCTACATAGATCGTCCGGATCCGCGGGCCTTCGAGCCGTTCGGCGAACCAGGCTGCTTCATCCAGGATGCGATCGAGCGCGCGGGCGATCAGGGAGGAACCGGCACCCACCTCGAAGTAGAAGTCGCAGTAGCTGCACCGGCTCCTGCAGAAGGGAACATGCACGTAGACCGAGATATCTGGAACAGGAACGAAGGTAATCGGCATTGCTGCCCCGCACGAATAGCCGATATTCGCAGCCCGGTCAAGCAGCTCGCCGGAGCAGGCGACGGGCCGACCGTCGGCGTACAGCTTCTCTCGCCGAAAACGAACGAACGTTTTTCTGAGAAGTTTTGTACACTTTAGCAGCGGAGGTGCCCATGGCTACCCGGAAGAGCGATGCTATCAGCTGGTACCGCGTACCGATCCCCCGCGAAGAGCTCAAGCGGTTGACGGCGCGAAGCGACACCCTCGCCCTCCTCCAGACGGTCGGATTCCTTGCTACCGTCGCGGCCACCGGCGCGGCGGCGTGGGTCGCCTGGGACGCTGCGGCTGCAGGAACCTTCCCGGTATGGGGTGTAGCCGCCCTGGTCTTCCTGCACGGAACCGTGTGGGCGTTCCTGCTGAACGGGTTCCACGAACTCGTGCATTACACCGTCTTCAGGACCCGATGGCTCGGAACGCTCTTTCTCTACCTCTACAGCTTCCTCGGGTGGTTCGATCCGGTCTTCTTCAAGGCAAGCCACAAGCGGCACCATCTCTATACGCTCCATCCCCCGAAGGACAGAGAGGTGCAGCTTCCCATCCGGATGCGGCTGTGGAACTACCTTCGGGTCGCCCTGATCGACCCGCTCGGCCTCTACCACCGCAGCCGGGCATTCGTGCGAACCGCGCTGGGCAAGTACAATGGCGACTGGCAGGAGGAGATCATCGAAGAGGACGGCCCGAAGACCCGAAGAGCACTCATCCGCTTCAGCAGACTCTTCCTGCTCGGGCAGGCGGCGATCATCGCGGTCGCAATCGCCACGCAGACCTGGCAGCTCATCGTGCTCGTAACGCTCGCGCCGCATTACGGCCGGTGGCTCGAGTTCCTCTGCAACGAGACACAGCACGTCGGCCTCGTCGACAACGTGCCGGATTTCCGTCTCTGCTGTCGCACCTTCACGGTCAACCCGCTGATCCGGTTTCTGTACTGGCACATGAACTACCACACCGAGCATCACATGTACGCCGCAGTCCCGTGCTACCGCTTGCAC
>SLST01000220.1 GCA_007130265.1 Spirochaetales bacterium | reverse complement strand
CCGCCTCCGGGAAGCCCTCGCTCTCCTCCGTGGTCGCTCCGGTTCCGTCCCGCTCCGGCAAGCTTGCGCTGCCCGTCGGGCCGCACTCGGTGTCTCTCTACCCGTATCTGGACGGGGCGAACGCGATGGAGACGGGACTCTCGAGCGACCAGTGGGTCGAACTCGGAGCATTTGTTCGCGCGCTCCACGACTACGAACCTGCGCCGGACGTCCGGCCGCTTCTTCCGGTCGAGTCGTTCGTCCCGGCCTGGGCTCAGACGGTGCGGCGCCTCGATGCGTGGGCGCTCGGCGACCCGGACGTCGGTCCTGGTACGGCGGCGGCCGGGCTCGTACGAGTCTGGCGGCAGCGGCGTGAAACGATTACCGGTCTCCTCGCGGAGGGTGAGCGGGTGGGTCGGATGGTTCGCGACCGGGACTCGCGCCTCGTCCTCTGCCACGCCGACATCCACACGGCGAACGTGCTCGTGCCCACCGCCGGCCGCCTCCGCGTCGTCGACTGGGACGGCATGCTCTACGCGCCGCCGGAACGCGACCTCATGTTCGTCCCGGATGAGCACGAAGAGCCGTTCTACCGTGGCTACGGTTCGTACACACCCGGCGCGCTCGCGATCGCCTACTACCGGGTCGAATGGGCGATCCAGGAGATAGGCGACTACGGGCGGCGCATTATGCCGCCGCCGGGCGAGGTGCACGAGGCGCGGTTCCGCGATGAAGCGCTCGAGGAGTTTATCAGGCTTTTCGACCCCGATCACGAGGTCGAATGGGCCCATCGGGCGCTTGCGGACGCCGGCCGCTCCGGCCTACAATGATCCCATGCCAGCACAGAATCGCATCGCAACAGGTCCGGCCCGCGTTACCCTCACGCGCACAGAGGGGAAGTATCGGCTCGCGGTGAACGGGGAGCCGTTCTTCGTGAAAGGTGCAGGCGGCGGCCGCGAGCACCTCGATGTGCTCGCTTTGCGAGGAGCGAACGCGATTCGCACCTGGAGCACGAGCGAGGCCGAAGCGCTCCTTGACGAGGCGCACGCCGCCGGGCTCATGGTGCTCATGGGACTGCGCGTCGTACCCGGACGCCACGGCTTCGACTACGACGACGCGAACGCGGTGGCGCGGCAGCTCGCCTCGCTGACTGACGAGGTCCGCGCCTACAAGGATCACCCGGCACTCTTGGCCTGGGGTATTGGAAACGAGCTCAACCTCCGATCGGAAAACCCGTCGGTCTGGAATGCCGTGAACGACATCGCCGCGATGATCCACGACGTGGACGCAAACCATCCGGCGACCACGATGCTCGCCGGCATCGCCAAACCCGTCGTCGAGGCGATCGCCGAGCGAGCCGGTGAGCTCGACTTCCTCTGCATCCAGATGTACGGGAACATCGTCAACGCGCCGAGACTCATTGCCGACTCCGGGTACGAGGGCCCTTACCTCTTCACCGAATGGGGCGCGACCGGTCATTGGGAGGTCTCGACCACCGACTGGGGAGCGCCGATCGAGCAGACCTCCAGCGAGAAGGCCGACGCGATACTCGAGCGCTACCGCGCCGCGATCCTCGGCGACCCGGAACGGTGCATGGGTTCCTTCGTCTTCCTCTGGGGGCAGAAGCAGGAGCGCACGCCCACCTGGTACGGGCTCTTCACCGAGGAGGGCGAGCAGACTGAGGCGATCGACGCGATGCAGCACGTCTGGACCGGCTCCTGGCCCGAACACCGGGCGCCTCGCCTCACTGAAGTCTCAGTCGACGGCAAGGGGCGCTACGATGACGTGCGGCTGAAAGCCGGGCGGCGGTACACCGCTGCGGTATCCTCCGACGACGAATCCGGCACGCCGCCGTCAGGTCTGCGGGTTCGCGCGGAGATTCTGCCTGAGGCCACCGAGCTTGGCGAAGGCGGCGATTACGAGCCTCGTCCCGGCGCCGTGGCCGGCCTCATCGACGAGGCCTCGCCGCAGACGATTGTGTTCAGCGCGCCGAGCGATCCAGGGCCGTATCGTCTTCTCGTCTATCTGCTCGACGCGCACGGCAATGCGGCGACCGCGAACCTGCCCTTCCTCGTGGAGTGAGATCTGCGCGGCGCAGGCGGCGCACGGCCTTCGTCAGCCCGGTATCCGTCTTCGCAGTGCCATCAACCGCGGGCGGTTCGAGCGCTGTACGATGATGAACGGCAGGTTGCCGAGCAGGCCTATCGGCGGCATCCAGGCGGCGATCGCCGGTGGATTCCACAGGAAGAAGGAGAGCGAGAGGAGCACCGGGAGCCAGTGCGTGAGCTCCGCCCGTCGTGTTTCGGCGACGAAGCGCTCGAGCACGCCCGACCCGCCTGCCGCGTCGTTGGGCGCCAGGCGGCGTTTGCTGAATCCGCCGGCGAAGAGAGCGCCCGCCTCCGGGAGGCGGTCCTTCCAGCGGTGCACGCGGAAGACACGTCGGTAGAGCCGTCCGCCCCGCTCGAAACCGCGGCAGCGGAAGAGCCAACCGTCGCGACGGAACCACCGGGCGGGCATGCGATGGGTCAGATAGCCGCTGCCAATCTGGATCGCGATCCACGCGACGGAAATCGCGAGAAGTCGAGCTGCGACCGTCACGTCACGCCTGATCGGGGGGCATCCACCATCGGGACAGATACCGCAGCTCCGTGCGGCGTCACCGCGCGCCCCCGCCAGTTCACCGATCCTCCCCTGATGCGGATCCACAGCGCGTACGCCGTCACGCAGGCGAAAAAGATCAGATGGACGGGAAAGAGGAGGGCGGAGCCGAGCCCGAACCGTCCGTAGCGCGGCAGGCTCGCTGCGAGCAGGACCGCGTACGCCGCGTACGCCCCCAAGACGACGAAGAGGGGCACGATCGCCACGCGCAGGCCGGCAACCGCGAACACGGTCTGCACCGCAACCGTGGTGGCTCCGACGATCCACATCGATTGCGCGAAGAGCACCGATCTCGGAGTGGCGTCGGCGCCGTGCAGGAAATTCTTGGCCCAACCGGACAGCACCTGCCCGAACCCTTCCGGGTACATCCGAAAGCGTACCGTGGGGCCGCCAAGGTAGGTGCGAAGCGGGATTCGTTCGGCGCGGCAACGGCGGCCGAGCGCAATGTCGTCGACGATCGAGCCGCGGATCGCTGCGTGGCCTCCGCATCGTCGGTACTCGTCGGCACTCATCATGATGCACGGTCCGTACAGCCCGCGCGGATTCGCACCGATCCCGATTGACGCGACGACCTGCGCGTTGAACAATGCGCTCAGCGTCTCGTACGGCCGCTTGACGAGGTGATACGGCTGGACCGAGATCACCGCGGCCTTCTGGTCGTGCGCCCGGAGAAGCCGTTCGATCGCGTCCGGAGCGAGCCACACGTCCGCGTCGAGGAAGAGCAACGTGTCGCCTGCAGCCTCGTCCGCGCCGGACTGGCACGCCCAGGTCTTCCCCATCCACCCTTCGGGCCGCGGAGGCGCATGCACAACCCGGGCCCCCAGGCGTTCTGCCACGACCGCCGTCTCGTCCGCGGACTCATCGTCTACGACGATCACCTCGAGTGGCAGTGCCGATTGCACCGAGAGGGCGCGCAGGAGCTCGCCAATACGGTTTGCCTCGTTGCGGGCCGGGACGATTACGCTCACACCGCATGCCCCACCGTCCGCGGCGCCGCCGGGAAACGGGGCGGCAGGCGGCAGAGTTCCGCTACGGCGCCGGGTCAGGGGCAGCGAGAAGAGCACTGCCCCGCCCAACCAGCCGAGGAGCATAATCGACAGCAGAAAATACACCATGGTAGTCACCTGAAATATAGGCAGACGAAGGCACTCCGCACAGCGTAATTTGGAGCGTGGTGTTTGAAGCGTCCCGCGGCACGGCAAGCCGCGGAAGAGAATGGTGGCTGACACTCGCTGTGATCGCGATTGCCTCGGGCAATCTGTTCGCTGGTCCGGATACGCTGCGCTACCGCGAGCGAACCGGTGACACGGTCGAGCACCTCACCGCGACCGAGCGGGTCATCGACGACACCCTCGAGCTGAGCTCGCGAAGCACAGCCGGCGAGACGCATACCGTCGTGGTCAATGAAGACCTCGAGTCGCTGAGCTGGACCCACCGGCACCCGGCTGAGGAGACCGAGTATACCGCCGTGCGAAGCGGTCAGACGATCGAGGTGGCCGGCCGGTCTCAGGGCGACGAGGTGACGCAGACCTTCACGCTGACCGACGATGCCCCCTGGATCCAGTCGATCGAGCGATCGCTCAGGGACTTCGCGCTGTCTGACGGCCGGCGGCTTGAGTTCTGGACGGTTCAGCCCGGAGACATCCAACTGCGGAAGCTCCAGGCCGTCAGGCGTGGCCGCGACACGGTTGCCGTCGACGACAGTCTCACCGACGCGTGGGAGATCAGGCTCAGCCTGCCCGGCATCGCGAGCCTCTTCTGGAGCGCCACATACTGGTTCCGGACCTCCGACGGCCTCTTCGTCCGTTCGGAGGCCGTGCGCGGATGGCCCGGCACCCCGGTCACCGTGGTGGAGCTCGTCGAGGAGTAAGCCGTCGGCTCCGCCCGACCGCCGTGATGATTTGGCATTTCCGAGTCTTTCGGATATGATTGGCGGCATGAAGAGTGACGCTATTCGGGGGCGGGGCAGGGTTCCTGTCCGCCTTGCGGTAAACGGCCGGGACGTTGAGCTCTCCGTCGAGCCGCGGACGACGCTCCTCGACGCGCTGCGTCAGGAGCTCGACCTCACTGGAACCAAGCGGGTCTGCGACGGCGGCGCCTGCGGCGCGTGCACGGTGCTGCTCGACGGCGAGGCAGTCTACTCGTGTATGACGCTCGCGATTACCTGCGAGGGGCGAGCCGTTGAGACCATCGAAGCGCTTGCGGGATCCTCTGCAGACGCCTCTGCTCTCCACCCCATCCAGGAGGCCTTCATCGCGGAAGACGGGTATCAATGCGGCTTCTGCACGCCCGGCCAGATCATGGCTGCGAAGAGCCTGCTCGCCCGAAACGCCGCCCCGTCGCACGACGAGATCAGGCGCGGCATGTCCGGCAACCTCTGCCGCTGCGGCGCCTATCAGAAGATCTTCGCCGCGGTCGATCGAGCCGCGCGCGAGATGAGCGGGGAGGGTTGACCGATGGCAAAACTCGTCAAGACCAAGGTCGAGTTCGAGGGCCATATCCGTGAAGAGGAGGTCGTCGTCGAACGGGACGATCTCACCGCCTGGTCCGCCGCCTCGCCAATGACGCACGTCGGCGAGCCGCGACCCCGCATTGACGGACCGGCGCGGGTGACCGGCGCCGCCGAGTACACCTACGACGTACGACTCCCCGGGATGCTCTGGGGGGTGATCAAGCGCTCGCCGCACCCGCACGCACGCATCCGGGCGATCGACACCGCGGCCGCACGCGCCGTTCCCGGTGTCGCCGACGTTCTGACGCATGAGAACTGCGGCGACATACCGTGGTACGAAGAGAGCAGACTCCTCGATTCGACCGTGAGGTACCACGGGGAAGAGGTCGCCTGCATCGTGGCCGAAGACGAACAGACCGCGCTCGACGCACTCGACCTGATCGCCGTCGAGTACGAGGTGCTCCATCACGTGGTGGACATTGAGGCGGCCGCCGAGCCCACGGCGCCCCAGATTCATCCCGGACTCAAGCCCGGCAACAACCGGACCGCCGAACCGTCAACCTATCTGCGGGGCAACATGGAGCAGGGCATCAGCGAGGCCGACGTGACGGTCGCCGCTTCGTACCGTACCCCGTGCGCGCTTCACGGCTCATTCGAGACGCACGGGAGCGTCGTGAGCTGGGAGGCCGACGAGCTGACCGTCTGGGACTCCACGCAGAACATTTTCGGCGTTCGAAGCGGCGTCGCGTCGAGGCTCGACCTGCCGCTTGCGAAAGTGCGGGTCATCAGTCGTTATATGGGCGGAGGATTCGGCAGCAAGAACGATGTCGGCAAGTACACCGTCCTCGCGGCGATAGCATCTCGACGGACAGGCAGGCCGGTCCGCATCATGCTCTCGCGAGAGGAAGAGTTTCTCTCAGCCGGTCACCGGCCCCCCGCGATCGTCGAGGTCGAGCTCGGCGCGAAGCGCGACGGGCGCCTTACCTTCATCCGGGCCCGCTCGCTGTCCACGCCCGGCGCACACGGCCGCGGCGGATTTCAGGTCTGCGGGCCTTTCCGCGAGTACTATCAGTGCGACAACGTCGAGACGGTGCAGGACGCCGTCTACACGAACACCGGTCCCGCCTGCGCCTTCCGGGCGCCCGGGTACGTGGAAGGCACTTTTGCGCTCGAGTCCGCAATGGACGAGCTCGCCGGGAAGCTCGGGATGGACCCGCTCGAGCTCCGGATCAGGAACCACGCCCAACGGAATCAGCCGCGCGACATGCCCTACTCGCAGAAGTATCTGCTCGAGTCGTACGAGCAGGGAGCGAAGGCGATAGGCTGGAAGGGCCGACGCGGTACCGCTTCGCCCGCCGCGACCGGTGGGCGACATGTGACCTCCGGCACCGTCCGCGGAATCGGAATGGCGAGCCAGGGATGGGGCGGCGGCGGGTCACCGCCCTCGTACGCGCTCGTGCGGCTCAATCCGGACGGCACCTTCGATGTGTTGACCGGGACCCACGACCTTGGAACGGGGACGAAAACGGTGATGACGCAGGTCGCGGCCGAAGAGCTCGGCGTGGACATGGAGCGAATACGGATCACGATCGGCGACACGCTTACCTGTCCTTATTCGCTCCTCAGCGCCGGGTCGCTCACCGTGCCTTCGGTGGGCCCCACCGTTCGCGCGGCGGCAAGCGACGCAAAGCAGCAGATTCTCGACATCGCGGGATCGCTCCTGGACGTGGATCCGGCGAGGCTTTCCGTCGCGGACGGCGTGATCTCCGACTCGAGTGACTCATCTCGCACGGTGAGCGTGGACGAGATCGCCGCGAAGATCGGGAACTACATGGTGATCGGAAAGGGCGCGCGCGGTCCAAACCCGAGCGACGTCAGCGTGAACACCTTCGGTGCGCAGTTCGCGGAGGTGGAAGTCGACACGTCAACGGGGGAGGTGCGGGTCCTCCGGGTCGTCGCCGCGCACGAGCTCGGTCGCGTGCTCAACCCGCTTACGCTGAGCAGCCAGATCGAGGGCGGCGTCTTCCAGGCGGCAGGCCTCGCACTGATGGAAGAGCGAGTCCTCGATCCCGCAACGGGACGATTCGTGAACCCGAACTTCTCCGAGTACCGGTTGCCCACCACGTTCGACGTGCCACAGGTCGAGTCGCTCTTCATTGGCCCGCCGGACGAGCAGTCGAACAATACCGGCGCGAAGGGAGCCGGTGAGCCGCCGATCATCCCAACCGCCGCCGCGATCGCGAACGCCGTCTCCAACGCCGTCGGGGTGCGTATTCGCGAACTGCCTCTGACCCGCGAGCGGGTGCTCGCAGCCCTCAAGGAGCGCACGTGATGAAACGGTTTTCCTTTGCTGCGCCGGCCTCGGTTCGCGAAGCGGTCCAACTGCTCGCCGCGCACGAAGACGCCCGTCTCATGGCGGGCGGCGTCGACCTGGTTCACGAGATGAAGCGGGGGATCCGTGCGCCGTCGCTCGTGGTTCATCTCTGTCGTGTTGTGCAGCTGGACGGCATCACGCTCAACGACGGGCGGCTCGAGATCGGTGCGCTCACGAAGATCGGGGCGCTCGAGTCGAACGAGGCGGTGCTCGAACACGCGCCGCTCCTCGCCGCGGCCGCCCGCGAGGTCGCCACGCCGCAGCTGCGCGCGATGGGTACGGTTGCAGGCAATATCCTGCAGCGGCCTCAGTGCTGGTACTACCGCGACCCCGACTCGTTCTGTCTGCGGAAGGGCGGAGAGCACTGTCACGCGGTAGCCGGCGACAACCGGTACCACGCGATCCTCGGCGGCGGACCGTGTCACATCGTCTGCCCGTCGGACCTCGCGCCGCCACTCCTCGCGCTCGGAGCGTCGGCCGTCGTGACGGCGCCGGACGAATCCGAACGGACGGTGCCGCTCTCAGAGCTCTTCGTCGGACCTCGCGTCGACCCTCATAACGAGCATGTGCTTGCGCACGGAGAGGTCGTCACGCGTCTCGTTCTGCCGTCGAGCGCGGGTCTGGCGAACGCCTTCCTCAAGGCGCGCGAGCGCACGGCCTGGGATTTCGCCCTCTCGAGCGTGAGCGCGCTCTGCGACACCGGCCCCGACGGCGCCGTGCGAAGCGCCCGACTCGTACTCGGCGGTGTCGCGCCGAATCCCTGGGACGCCACGGAGGCAGCCGAGTCGCTCGTTGGCAGGCCGCTCGACGATGATGCGATCGAGGCCGCGGCCGCGGCGAGCGTACGCGGAGCGAGGCCGCTCCGCGGTAACGCGTACAAGGTGGAGCTTACGCGGCGGCTCGTAAGGAAGGCGCTCGAGCGCCTGCGCGGCGACTGACATCCGTCTGCCGCCGCCGGCCGCTACCTCGGTTCACCCCACGGAGACCGCACTCCCGAAAGAACTTCGAGGAGCTCGCCGTAGATCTCGTCCGCTTCGCTGCTGCGCCCTTCGAGCTGAACGACCCGTCCGGGAACGTTCTCGGCGACCCACCAGGTGAAGGCGTACCCGTTCTCTTCGTACGTGTACACGTCCGTGTCAAAGGTGCCGGCGCCGACGGTGATCCGTTCGGTGCGCAGGCGGGTGGGTGCGAGTGAGTCCTGCTCGCGG
This sequence comes from Spirochaetales bacterium, assembly GCA_007130265.1. Lineage (GTDB taxonomy): Bacteria > Spirochaetota > Spirochaetia > DSM-27196 > SLST01 > SLST01. The sequence goes on along the minus strand of SLST01000220.1, from coordinate 5,366 downwards.
CGCGCCTCGATCGCGGCCTGCTGCCAGACGCGCGGATCGTCCGGGACGAACTCCTCCACGCGCTCGGTTCCCGGATCGAGATACCGCATTCTCAACAACGAGTAATCCTCGTCGACGAGCGCCTCGAATGCGAGCGCCTCGTCGGCATCATAGACGAATCGCCACCACTTCGTACCGTCGGGGTTGGTCCTCAGGAGCGCGCGCACGTACTCCATTTCCGTCGTGTCCCGGCCTTCCTGGTACCGGTGCAGCATCCGGACGCCCTGCCGCTCCTCGAAGGTTTCCTCGTCGTACCAGAAGCCGCCCATGGCGATCGTAGACCAGTAGAGCGAGACGAAGGTGCTGTACATGATCGGTCCGGTGAACGACGGGCGCTCGACGCGCGGCATCACGATCGGATCGCGCTCGGCAAGCTCCTCCATCGGCCCGATTTTGTACAGAATGCCGATTCCGGATCCGAACGCACCGCTGTAGCGGTACCCGAACCGGCCGAAGTAGGTCGCGCTGACCGTGACCGCGAGGCTGTCGGTCAGGAAGAAGTTGAGACCGCTTGCCGACGCGATGCCGAAGCCGGCCCTGGGCCGAGTCGTCCCCCACGTGCCGGTCGTGTTGAACAACGAATAGCTCGGACCGAGCGCCGTGAAGAGATCGAGTCGCTCCAGGTACTCCGAGCCGGGAAGACGGAGCCCGCGAAACCCGAGATGCGCCGACAGCATCGGCGCCACCGCGAACACGGAATAGCCATAGTTCAAGGTGTAGGAATGGAACCCAGCCAGGCCCCGGACTCCTGCCCCAAAGTCGAGCGCGAAGGCGTTTCCAGGGCGTGCCTTTGCAACCATGACCTCGAATCCGGGGATGGCTCGAACGCCGAATCCGTTGCTGAAAGACGCCTCGCCCCCGAGCGTGAACACGAGGTTGCCCGGCATGTAATAGGACCCGAACCAGGGAGCCTCCTCCTGGGCGGCTGCGGTGGTAGCGCACGCCGCGAGCAGGACGGCAGCGGCCACGAGACGGAAAAGCCTCATCTTCGTCATGATGAACCTCCTATGGATGGTGCCTCAAGCCTATGATGGATTTCCTCTTCAGTCTATCGCCGAGAAGGCGGCGGTCCGCGATTCCTCCCGGTTCCGGTCCGGCTCAGCGTTAGCGTCGCTTGAGCACCACCAGCGTCGGCTCACCCCCCTGAACCTCGACTCTCGCGTCGGCATGAAGCTCCGTTGTCCGGACCCCTTCGGACCCACCGGTAGCGAGATCCCGTACGTCTATCCCGTAGCGCCCCTCCGGCAACGCTCCGCGGAGCTCGAACCCGCCGCCAAAGGGCAGTAGAACGAGTGCCGTCTCGTCGCCGGTCCGCGCGAGGAAAGCCTCCGTCGCCCCGCGCCCACCGGTCCAGTCAAAGTCGGGTCTGAGCTCCCAGAACCGCACGAGCTTCTCGACCTCCCTGACTGTCCGGATCGAGGCCTGCGCCTTCGCCGACAGGCCAAGGCCGTGCGGAGGGCGGTGAAACCGCGCCGACGCGCATCCGCCCAGGAGGTTGAGCCAAAATGCCGTGATCCCGTCGCGGTCGGTGTGTCGCGCCGCCGTCCGGTCGGGCAGGGTATCGCTGTTGTACACCTTCGTACAATTCAGGGGTCGCTTCGGATCCCGGTTCAGCTCGCAGAGCGAACGAAGGTTCAGGATGTGCCGCTCCGTCGTGCACCGCCACGCGTTGATCTGCGACACGTCGATGAAGGGGTAGATCTCCGGGGTCCTGAACTGGTCGAGCACTGCCTGCGGGATGCCTGTCTCCCACGGACCGTCGAACATGTCGGTCGCGATGACCGGCGCTCCCGCTTCGTGCGCCCGCCGCCGGATGTAATCGAGCCAGTAGCTGCCCCAGGTGGGATTCTCGTGGGTCTCGTTGTTCATGCAGTAGAGGACGTTCGGGTAGCGCAGGCTGATCGAGAGCACCTTGTCGACAAACCGCTCCTGGTATCCGCGCAGCAGTGCGTTGTCGTCCATCGCCGGCACCGTGTGGAAGAACGGTTGCAGGTTGGTCGAAGGGTGTTCCGGGTACTCCGGTGCAAGACCCGTCTGCTCCTCGGTATAGGTGACATTGTTGCAGGGATTCCACGGGTGGGATCGCCACGGTTCGCGCGAGACGTCGAAGCGGTCCCAGAGCTCGATCTGTACGACAATGTTCCGTTCGGCGCACAGGTCGAGCAGGGTCGTGAAGCGCCGCCAGTACTCAGGGTTCCAGCGGTCCAGGTCGTACTTCCCCACGTGGGCGCCGCCCGTACACCGGTCGAACGCGTATACATTCCCTTCGTCGCGATCGCTCATCGTGTTGCGGATGTAGTTGCCGCCTGCCCGCGCGAGCGTATCCAGATGCGTTTGGAGACCGTCGATCTGGAAGAGGTTATCCTCCCGCGATCCTCCCACGAGGAGCGTCGTCTCGCCGCGGTAGCTCCAGTAACCGGGATGCTCGGCCGAAGGCTGAAGCACGGCTTCCATTCTCTTGGGTGTACGCATGCGGACACCATAGAGGAATGCCGACGTTCGATCAAAGGCGCGCCGATCCGCTCCGGTCGCGCGACCGGCGTTGACGGCGCGACGAGGGCAGGCTACCATCCGCGCATCATGGCGTCGCTCTCGTACCCTCAGTTTCCCGCCGGCACTCATGTGGACCGCTACCACGGCCGGGAGGTTGCCGACCCCTACCGTGCGCTCGAAGACACCGAGGCGCCGCAGACGCGCGCGTGGATCGAGACGCAGAACGCGCTCACCGCTTCCGTGATCCGGCCTACCGGTCGCCGCGAGGCCGTCCATGACCGCCTCGCACGCCTGTGGAACTATGCCCGCGCTGGGCTGCCGGTCGGCCGCGGCGGCCGCTGCATGCGAACCCGCAACACAGGTCTGCAGAATCAGGACGTGCTCTACGTCTCAGAACAGCCGGAGGAGGAGGGCCGTGTGCTGCTCGACCCGAACGAGCTCTCGCGCGACGGGACCGTGTCGCTCTCGAGCTTCGCGGTGAGTTACGACGGGCGGCATCTCGCTTACGGGCTCAACGACGGCGGGTCGGACTGGATCACCTTTCGCGTCAGGTCCATTGACGACGGGCGTGACCTGGACGACGAGGTGCGGTGGAGCAAGTTCTGCGAGCCGGTGTGGCTCCCCGACAGCTCGGGCTTCATCTATCTGAGTTACGAGGCGCCGCAGAAGGCGCTCGCGGACAGCAATACTGCGCCCCACCTGCGGCTGCACATCATAGGCACCGCGCAGGACGACGACGCGTCGCTGTTCAGCATGCCCGACCATCCCGACCGTCTCTTCAGCCCGGCGATCAGCGACGACCAAGCCGCGATCGTTATCTCCGTCATGCAGGGGAGCGCGGACAGGAACCAGGTCTACCTGCGCTCGATCGCCGACGGTAAGCTTACGCCGCTGGTGACCGCATTCGAGGCGCAGTTCGAGTTCATCGGCAACGACGGAGACCGGTACTACTTCCTGACCGATGCGCAAGCCGAGTCCGGCCGCATCGTCGCGATCGACGTCGCCGCGGGGCTTCCGGCAGGCGGCATCCCCGAGCTCGAGGAAATCGTCCCGCCGCGTGCGGACACGCTGACCCACGCGCGGATCTTCGGCGACGATCTGGTGCTCCTCTATCTCCGCCACGCGCAGAGCCTGCTCGAGAGACGCCCGCTCTCGCTGCCGCCGGCCAACCCGCAAGCCGAGGCTCGGGTCACCGAGATCCCGCTTCCCGGTATCGGTACGGTGAGTGGGGTTTCAGGAGAACGAAGAGACCGTGAGATCTACTACCAGTACACCTCGTTCCTCGAGCCGGAGGTCAATCTCAGATACGATCTCGGGACTGGGTCGAGCTCCATGCTCGACGCCGCCTCCCTCGACTTCGATTCGGCTCCGTACGTGACCGAGCAGCTTTTTGCCACGAGCAGGGACGGAACCGCCGTACCGCTATTTGTCGTGCGCCGCCGCGATGTCGAGCTCGACGGGTCGCACCCCGCCCTGCTCTGGGGGTATGGCGGCTTCAACATCCCCATACGCCCCTTCTTCACCGTGAGCCGGGCGGTCTGGCTCGAGCAGGGCGGGGTGCTTGCGGTCGCCTGTCTTCGCGGCGGCGGTGAGTACGGGACGAAGTGGCACGAGGCCGGCACGAAATCGCGAAAACAGAACGTCTTCGACGACTTCATCGCCTGCGCCGAGACGCTCATCGCCCGCGGTTACACGTCGGCCTCTCACCTGGCGATCCAGGGAGGATCGAACGGCGGGCTGCTCGTTGGGGCGAGCATCACGCAGCGCCCTGAGCTCTTCGCCGCGGCGCACGCGTCCGTGGGTGTCTTCGACATGCTTCGCTACCAGAAGTTCACGATCGGGTGGGCGTGGGCCGGCGACTTCGGTACGTCCGACGACGAGGAGGAGTTCACGGCGCTCCACGCCTACTCACCGCTCCACAACGTGCATGACGGGACCTGTTACCCGGCCACGCTCCTGACCACCGGTGACCACGACGACCGGGTGGTTCCGGGCCATTCGTTCAAGTTCGCCGCGCGACTCCAGCGCGCGCAGGGCTGCGGGAACCCTGTGCTGCTGCGCGTGGAGACACGGACCGGACACGGGGCCGGCAAGCCGACGTCGCTCCTGATCGAAGAACAGGCCGACGTCCTTTCGTTTCTGCTCGGGCATACGGGCCGGAGTCGGGGGTAAGGGGCACGCATCGGCGCCGGTCGGCGATGGGCGTTGATGAGGCCCTGCATGCTGACGGCAACAATTTCGGCACCAGTCTTCACGCCTTGAGCACGGCACTGAGAGCTACACCCCCTGCCTCTCCAGCTCATGGCGAATCCGGTTCCACGCCGCGCGGAGAGTCGCTGTGATCGCGTCGTCATGGCGAAGCGGGTAGGGAACGAGCTCTGTCAGTGCCTCCGGGATCAGCCGCGAGAAGGGGATCTCCCCAATGTAGGCGATCGATCCGGTCGCAGCGATACGCCGAAGCTCGTTGGTCTGCCGGTCGGAGAGGTCGGCCTTGTTCACGATGAGGCCGACGGGGATTCGGAAGTGGTCCGCGAGATCGACGATCCGAAGCATGTCATGCACGCCACTTGGCGTCGGCTCGGCGACGATGAGCACGAAGTCGGTTCCCGTCATCGCCGACTTCGCTGCGCACCCGGTGCCTGGCGGGCCGTCGATGAGTATTCGGCCGGCGCCCCGGGACGTTGCCCATCCAACCGCCTCCCGGCGGACCCGCTCGACAAGCTTGCCCGAGTTCTCTCCGCCGGGATCGAGGCGTGCGTGCACGAGCGTCCCGTACGGCGTGTCCGACGTACACCAGCGTCCTCGACGCTGCTCGGCGAGCGTGATCGCACGTT
>SLST01000071.1 GCA_007130265.1 Spirochaetales bacterium | reverse complement strand
GAGCTTTTGGTTCTCTATTCAAAGTCGCTCAGGCTAGATTCCGGCGCTCCGCCTTGGGCGCAAAAATCAGGTAAAAAGGAAGGTTCGAGATGAAAGAGCAGAAACAGCGCGCGCCATACGTGCCACCTACGATCACCGACCTTGGGAAGGTTTCGGTGGTGACGAACGCAGGTGGAACGAATCCAGGATCAGATTTTATGGGCGGCAGCGTAAATCCTCCTGGACATTCACATGCCCCTGGAATACTTAAAATGAATTGGTGAGACATTGCCGACGAGCATTGTACCGTCCGGCGGTCGCTTCCCAGCGGCCGTCGGACACTGATGTAGCACAGTGAATGTACCGCCCGAAAGATGACACCAGCAACGCCGGCCTTGCATCACTACCCTTAGAATCTGCATGGATCCTCCACCCCACTTCGTGCTACTCGCTGCGGACCTCGGATACGTAGGCAGCAGCGAACTGTATAGCGGCGACAGTCTGGCTGAACGTGCTCATTCGCTTACCAGAGCCTTGGCCCGCAGTCCGATCTGGGATCGGATGGGGCCAGGAATTTTGGTCCTGCGCACCGATCCGGTCCCGTCGCTCGCGGCTCTCGGCCGCTTTGACGAGGCGGACGTCGAGCGCTTGGCCGTTCTTGCGCGGTCTCTCGCACCCGCCATCGCCTCGACCCGGTACCTGGACTATGAGGCGGTCGTGGCAGCGGTGGAGATGCTGGCGGTCCGCCTGCGCGCGGTCTTCGGTGACGAGGTGCGCCGTTTCGATTTCGTGGGAGTACCACGCGGGGGGCTGATCGTACTGGGCTTGCTGGCATACGCGCTCGATCTGGACACCGCGCGGCTGGGCGCGGCGCGCGACCCGCATCGACCGGTAGTCATCGTCGACGATTGCGCTCTCACGGGCATTCGCTTCCGTCGTTTCATAGCGGAAGACCCCGGGTCGCAGTGGGTTTTCGCCCATCTCTGCTCACCACCCGAGCTTCGCACCGCGCTGATCGATCGGGTGCCCCGCCTCTCCCACGCCGTCGCGGCCATCGACTTACGTGACCTTGCGCCCGACGAGAAAGTCGAGCGCTACGAGGAATGGCGGACCCGAATGGAGAGACGGTCGAGAGTCGAACTCTGTTGGATCGGGCAACCTGAAAACGTGGTATTCCCCTGGAATGAACCAGACCATAGCTTCGTGAACGCCGTCACCGATGAACTCGATTGGGGCTGGCGGCTGGCGCCGCCCGAACGATGCCTCAAGCATGGCTCCACGTCGTTTCCGGACGGCGTCGCCGTTCAAGTCTATACCGGCAATCAGACCGGATGCCGCGTGGCCGAGCGCTTTCTGTTTGGGTGTCTGGAGGAGCAGGTTTTTCTGTTCGACCGCAGTACAGGCGACACCCTCCGGCTCGATGAGGTGGGCTCGTGCGTATGGGACGGACTGCTGGCCGGCTGGTCCGCAGAGCGCATCGCGGCCGACATCGTGTCCCGCTTCGACGTCGAGATGGAGCGGGCCCTTACCGATGTCCGATCGTTGACCCGCGAGCTCCTGGACCGGGGCATCCTGGTAGCAGCGTGAACGGTAACCGATCGACCGGTGGAGGCTACAGCTGATGCGCCGATACCGTGTCTACGGCTACACACTGGCGACCGACCATCCCCTGACGAGTTTCCTCACGCCGTCCGAAGCGGAGGCCGATCTCGTGTTCGTCTGCCGGCGGTCGGCCGAAGAGGCGCCGGCATCACAGCAACTCGTGTACCGCAGCGTCTTGCCCGGCATCGGCGATGAGAGCCTCTTCTCGTTCTACAGGCTGGGCGACGATGCATTCCGCCTCTACTACCCCGGAACCGCCGACTTCGTCATCGGCCGACATCACATCGAATGCCGTCTTTTCGATCCGCAGTACGCGTACTGGGTCGAGATCGCCCTTCTGGGACCGGTCCTGTCGCTCTGGCTCGAATTCCGCGGCTCCATCACGCTGCATGCATCGGGTGTAGTCGAGGCCGAACAAGCCGTCGGCTTTATCGCTAATTCCAAGTCCGGCAAATCATCGTTGGCCGCATCGTACATGGCCGGAGGCGCTGCACTCCTGGCCGACGACATCCTGCCCCTTCACCGCTCGGATGCGGGCCAGATCGTGGCCCGGCCGGCTTTCCCTCAACTCCGCATGTGGCCTGATGAGGTTCGCGTGTTCGCGGGTGATCCCTCTGGTTTCCCCTTTGCGCATCCGGCGTACGACAAGCGCAGGATTCCGGCAGCGGTGGTGGGCCGTTATCATGATGAACCCGTTCCGTTGGGCGCGCTGTGCATGCCCGAGCGAGCCCGACCGGACGAGTGCACGGATGTCACCGTGTCACGCATCGGAGGCTTGGAGGCCTTGATGCTCTTGCTGCAGTCCTCCTTCGTCGCATCCGTGCTGGAGCACATGCCGGAGATGAAGGTGAGACGGCTCTCGTTGGTAGCCGACCTCCTTCATACCGTTCCCGTGTACCGCCTGGTCTACCCTCACGGTTTCGAGCATCTTCCCGCTGTGCGAGCGCGGATCGCCGGGGTTCTGGCGGGTACGGCTGACGGTAACGAGCCGGCGCTGCATTCATCGTAAGCGAGGGCACCGCATGTACTCGATCTACGAATTCGGCCAGATGATGAAGGACGCGATCCGCATGGACGCGTATCAGGAGGCGATCCGGCGCGTCGTTCGTCCTGATTCCATCGTCCTCGACATCGGCACCGGCACCGGCATCCATGCCCTCATGGCGGCGCGGGCCGGCGCGCGTCACGTGTATGCCATCGAACCTGCCGACGCGATCCTGGTCGCGCCCGAAGTGGCGCGAGCGAACGGGCTGGCAGACCGGATCACCTTCATCCAGGACTTCTCGACGAACGTCACCCTGCCGGTGAAGGCCGACGTCGTCGTCAGCGATCTGCATGGTAGACTGCCGTGGTACCAACGGCACATACCGACCATCGTCGACGCCCGCAGACGCCTGGTGAAGGACCACGGTACCCTCGTTCCGCAGCAGGACGTCGTGTTTCTGGCCGCCGTAGAAGCGCCCGATCTCTACGCCCGTGCCACAGATCCCTGGCGCCAGCAACCCTTCGGCTTCGACCTGTCATATGTCGCCAGCCGCACCACACAGGCGTTCTATTCGGGACGTGTCGGTCGTGACTGCTTCCTGACCGAGGCGAGTCAAGTCACGGCGCTGGACTACCGGTCGATCACCGATCCGGATGTGTCGGTTTCTCTCGAGCTCTTGCCTGTGCGTTCGGGCAGCCTGCATGGTTTCATCGCGTGGTTCGACACGGAGGTGATCGAGGACGTGCGACTCACCAGCGCCCCCTTCGAACCCGAAATCTCCTATGGTTCTGCGTTCTTTCCTATCGCAGAGCCCGTGAGCATCGCACCGGGGCACACCATCAGGCTTTCGTGGCGCGGCTCGCTTCAGGGGGACGACTATGTGTGGGCCTGGAACGTCGACGTCGAAGACAGCGCGGGCGTTCTCCGGGCGAAATTTCACCATACCTCATTGGGCTTGCAGCTTCTGTCCATGGACCGATTGCGCAAGCGTGCGCCGTCGTACCAGCCCACCCTCGGCTCTGACGGGACGATAGACCGCATCGTCCTCAGTCTCATGACGGGCGAGCGCACCGTTGCGGAGATCGCCCGTGCTCTGATGGCGCAGGCACCCGACGCTTTCGAATCGGAAGCGGCCGCTATGGAGCGCGTGCGCACCCTGTCCGAACGGTACACTTAGGACCGCTGCCTCGTGAGTGGAATCTGTGG
>SLST01000520.1 GCA_007130265.1 Spirochaetales bacterium | reverse complement strand
CGGTCGAAGAGGGCCGCACCATCTACGACAATATCAAGAAGACGATCCTCTTCCTGCTGCCGGCCAACGGCGCCGAGGCGTCCGTGATCATTGTCGCCATCCTCCTGGGCGTAACCCTGCCCATCAGTCCGGTGCAGGTTCTCTGGGTGAACATGGTATCCGCGGTGACGCTCGCGCTCGCGCTCACCGTCGAACCGATGGAACGAATGGTGATGCAGCGCCCGCCTCGCGCGCCGGACGATCCAATCCTGGGCGGGGTCTTCTTCTGGCGCGTTCTCTTCGTGTCACTGCTCAGCGGGGGATTGACCTTTGCCGCCTTCAGCCTCATCTACGACGGCGGCGGCGAGGCAACCCTGGCAGAGGCGCGAACGACCGCCGTGAACATGCTCGTGATCGCTCACGCCTTCTACCTGTTCACCTGCCGGAAACTCTACGAGTCGAGTATCAGCCGGAGGCTCTTCCAGAATTGGATCTCGTTCCTGATGGTGCTGGTGCTGATCGTGCTGCAGATGGGGTTCACCTACCTGCCGTTCATGAACACGCTCTTTGACACCGCCCCCATACCGGCATCCCGCTGGTTGATCATGGTCGGTGCAGGACTCGGTGCGTTCCTGATCGTGGAGACGGAGAAGCTCGTGAGCAGAAACATCAAGAGGCAGTGAGGGAAAGGGGGCGCGAATGCGCATGCGCATGGGACACGACGCCGCTCAACGGGTATGGTAGCGGCTATGGATGAGTACACGATCGCCTTTGACTCGAAGGCGGGATTCATCTGCGACATGGACGGGGTGATCTACCACGGCAACCGCCTGCTTCCGGGAGCGCAGGAGTTCGTGGGGTGGCTGCAGGAGCACGAGAAGAAGTACCTCTTTCTGACGAACTCATCCGAGCGCAGCCCCCGCGAGCTCCATCAGAAGCTCGCCCGGATGGGGATCGACGTCGCCGAAGAGCACTTCTACACGAGCGCGCTCGCGACCGCGGAGTTTCTCGCGGCACAGACGAACGGGTGCAGTGCGTACGTCATTGGCGAGGCGGGACTGATCAACGCGCTCTACAACGCGGGCATCACCATGAACGACGTGAACCCGGAGTACGTCGTGGTGGGAGAGAGTCCGTCGTACAGCTTCGCGAAGATCGAGAAATCGGTCCAGCTCGTGCGTGCCGGCGCGCGGCTTGTCGGGACCAACCCCGATCTCACCGGACCGGGAGAGAACGGCGTGGTCCCTGCCTGCGGAAGCCTCATCGCGCCCATCGAGCTCGCTACCGGGAGCAAGGCGTACTTCGCCGGAAAACCGAACCCGCTCATGATGCGCCAGGCGATCAAGCGACTCGGGTGTCGTCGGGAGGAGTCGGTGATCGTCGGCGACCGCATGGACACCGACATCGTGGCCGGAGTGGAGTCGGAGATCGACACCGTGCTCGTGCTCAGCGGTGTAACCTCCATGGCAGACCTGCACCAGTTCGCCTACCGCCCGAAGATGATCCTCGAGGGCGTGGGCGGCATCGCTTGACCCGGGCGCGGGAACCCCGCTACGCTGGAGGCGGCAAAGGAGAGCGCTATGGCAACACCTGTCATCACCGGTTTCGAGGTCGTCGAGTTCGAGGACCGTCCCCTCGAGCACCTTGGGACCGACTACAACGGCTTCAACCTCGTCTACGAGAACGGCGGCTCGACTCCGCGAGCCGGTTCGGTCCTTCGCATGCATACGAGCGCCGGCATCACCGGCGAGATTCTCTCGGGTCCCGGGCTCGCCGCTCAGCCCCGGTACGCGAACTACCTCATCGGGAGGAACGCGCTCGAGCGTGAGCGGATCTACCAGGACCTCAAGCGGGCGCTGCGGCAATCGGCGCGCATGGGGATGGCGCAGATCGACGTGCTGCTCTGGGACATCGCCGGCAAGTACTACGACGCCCCCATCTGGGAGCTCCTCGGCGGGCACATCAAGCCGCTGAAGTGCTATGCGAGCACGACGCACGGGGATCACAACGGCGGGCTCGACTCCCCGGGGGCGTACGCCGATTTCGCCGAGCGCTGCCTCGAGATGGGGTATCCGGCCTTCAAGATCCACGGCTGGGGCGGGTCGCTGACCAACCTCGAGATCGCCACCATCCACGAAGTGGGAAAGCGGGTGGGCGACAGGATGGACCTGATGCTCGACCCGGCTTGCGAGCTCGAGACCTTCGCCGCCGCGGTGAAGGTGGGCAAGGCGTGCGACGACGAACGGTTCTTCTGGCTCGAGGACCCGTACAAGGACGGCGGCATCTCGCAGTTCGCACACCGCAAGCTGCGCCAGCTGATCTCAACGCCGCTTCTCCAGACCGAGCATGTTCGGACGCTCGAGCCGCACGTCGACTTTGCGCTTGCGGACGCCACCGACTTTCTGCGCGGCGACATCGGGTACGACGGGATCACCGGCGTGATGAAGCTCGCCCACGCCGCCGAAGGGCTCGGGATAGACATCGAGATGCACGGGCCCGGCCCGGCCGAGCGCCACGTCATGACGTCGATCCGCAACACCAACTACTACGAGATGGGACTCGTCCATCCGAAGAGCCCCGGAACCTTCACCGCGCTCTACACCGACTACCGCGACGGGCTCGACGCGATCGACGAGAAGGGGTGCGTCTACGCGCCGGAAGGCCCCGGTCTCGGCGTAACGCTCGACTGGGACTACATCAACGCGCACCGCACCAACTCGTACACGATCGAGTAGCGCCTCAGCGGTTCTCCATGGCGGCGGTGCCGATCTCGAGCGCCCGGATGATCCGGTCGACGTCGTAGACCGCGCCGCCCCACAGTCCTCCGCTCGCGTTCTGCAGCGCCGCCCAGAGCCGTGTGTCGTCCGGCAGGCGCGGGTCCGGTGCGAGTCCCGGGACCGGGCCGCGACGTGAGAGGATGTCCGTCGCCTCCTCCGGTGAGAGCGCCGAGCCGCCGGCTTCGGCGATCATGTCCACCGACCCCGTGAGCGAGCGCGTATCGATCTCGATCCGTATCACGTCGCCTTCGCGCACCCGGCCGATCGGCCCTCCGGCGAGTGCTTCGGGTCCGACGTGCCCGATGCAGGCGCCGGTTGAAACGCCGCTGAACCGCGCGTCGGTGACGAGCGCTACCCGGTTTCCGAAGGGGAGATACTTCAGGGCCGACGTGAGCTGGTAGGTCTCCTCCATCCCCGAGCCCGACGGTCCCCGACCGATGACGACCATCACGTCGCCCCGGCGGATGGACCCCTCGCCGCTGCGCTTGAGCGCGGCGATCGCGTCGCGCTCGCTCGTGAACACGCGCGCGGGGCCGGTGATGCGGTACACGCCGTCAGTGTCGAGCACCTCCGGGTCGATTGCGGTGCTCTTGATCACAGCGCCGCGGGGAGCGAGGTTTCCCGCCGGGAAGGTGACCGTCGAGCTCAAGCCGCGCCGTGCCGCCTCGTCCGGGTTCATGATGACCTCGTCCGGGTCGACCCCGTCGATCTCCCGCAACCGCGCACGCAGCCTCGATCGCCTCTCGCTGCCTTCCCACCGATCGAGCTCTTCGGCAAGCGTCGCGCCGTTGGCCGTCATCGCGTCGAGATGCAGGAGATCGAGCGCGCGCAGCTTCAGCATGACTTCCGGCACGCCACCGGCGAGGTAGAGCTGGACCGTCCCGTAGCCCACCGGTCCGTTCGGCAGCACGTCAACGATCCGGGGCACCGCTGCGTTGATCCGCCTCCAGTCGTCAACCGTGGGTACCCGCAGCCCCGCCGCGTGGGCGATCGCCGGGACGTGAATCAGCAGATTCGT
>SLST01000093.1 GCA_007130265.1 Spirochaetales bacterium | reverse complement strand
GAGCACATACTCATGTAAGTTGAGCATCGTGACAAGCGGACCACCATCGTCCGAGAAGACGACATCGACAACGGTGTGCTGCAATCTTGGCTCGGAGAATCCCTGATTCCCTACCCATGCCTCATGCGCCTCGTCGAGCGCCTCCCGGGTTTGCGTCTCGTGCGGCTCAGTACACGGATTTCCCGGGAATTCCAGTGTGCAATGAACCTCGAACCCGAGAAACTCCTGCTCCGTAAGCGGCGGTATCGTCGGATTGCCGAATTCCTCCGGAATCTCAACGTCACCGTAGTCGACGCCTTCTACGAGAACATAGACCGTAGGATCTTCACCGATGAATGGCACGTTCGTCCCAAAGAGGTTGCTGTCCTCGTCGTAAACTCCACGCTCCGTATGCCACCGCATCCACGGTTCGATCTCCGAGTGGGCGATTACGCTTCCGGGAGCACCAAGTACTGCGAATGCCAGATCTCCCGGATCAGTCTCCTCGGGCACCGGCAACCCGAGCGTGAGGTAGCTCAGGTTGTCCAAATAGACGTCGTTATCTGAGCTGATCCGGTAGAAGCCGCCGACGAATCTCAGCCCGGCCTGATCCCATCCCGGCGGCAAGGGGACATCAGCAGACGGGTCCTCGACTGGTGCGATCTCGACCTGCACCGACTCCGCGAGCGCACCCTCGGGGGCGCCGATGGACACGCCGGATTGGCTGGCAAAGACCGAACCTGGTTCGAGCGAGCCAGATTCGGAACCTGGTACGTCACCGTCGTCGTCAGTTGCATCGTCCGAAGAATCATCGGTGAGCACTGAGTCATCTGTAGCAGGCGGAGAGAACGGGTTTGGACATCCAGCGGCCACCAGAAACACAACCAGGTAGATACTCGCCTTCAAGACGGAGAGTCGCATAGTGCCAACCTCCTGTTACGAGTACGTGTCCGGAATGCAGTCGCTTCTTCTGCCTTCACACGACAACGGCGATCTCTAGGTCTGCGACTCCAGTGGGGCGCGGTGAACATTACCACATTCATAATAATAATGCCCGATACTGACTTCAAGCATGAGTTGTGTTCCAAGACACATTCGCACGTCAGGCAGAGTCACCGCGAATGCTACTACACGCACGAATAGTCTACTCCTGCGCCCTTGCCAGACGCTATCCCGGAGGGCATGAGCCACCCTGAGATCAAATGCTGGAAGGGTCTGCTTCGGAAGCTCAAGTTCCGGACCGACCGGAATGGCTCCCCGAGCCGGCGGTTCATCCTCATCGGAATACGGACGCTCTCGCCTGTGAGCGGCGTTCGTGGGGGCCCGGCCGATGCGCAGGACACCGACCGGAAGGTGTCCGGGCGGGCAGGTCTGCGATCCCGAGAGATTGCCGAAGCGATCGCCTCCATGCTCTCACGATCCGCTGCCTCGTGATCCTTCCGCAGAACCAGGATCTGTACCGCGGACGAAGAGCCCGGATCGGCACGCAGTCGATTCTACGGTTGTGCGCCGCGAAGCTCTCGATTATGCTTTCACTCGTATCCGACCGTGATCGCAACTCCACAGGAGGGATTCAGTGCAGACACCACGCGAAGTAATCGGACATCTGTTCAACGGCTCGGGCGCAGAACGCATAGGGCTGCGTGACAGCCCGTGGACGGACACGCTGACGAAATGGATCGGCCAGGGGTACCCGGTCGACGAGCAGAGGTCGCCGGTCAGACCCGACGATCACTTTGGCTTCGATATGGTCGGTATCGGCGGATTCGAGTGGAAGGCGAAGCTCGAGGCAGATACGGTCATCGAGGAGACCGATGCGTGGAAGGTCGTCCGGGACGGAAACGGCGCTGCGTTCAAGTGGTGGAAAGAGAAGTCCGGCACGCCGGAGCATATGGACTTCGCCATGACCAGCCGTGAGGTCTGGGAGGCCGAGTACAAGCCTCATGTAGTAGGCTCCGCGCGGAAACGTGCGACGTCCGAGCAACTCGCCGCGATCGAACGAGGGCTGACCCGTGCCCGCAGCCGGAACAAGTGGGCGGATATGGGGTTCCGCGGCCTGTGGGAGAACATGCGCGGCGCCTTCGGCGATATATCGCTCTACGAGAACATGCTCCTCGACCCGGAGTGGATTTGTGATTACTGCCGGACGTACACCGACCTCTACAAGGAGGAGCTGGAGATCAGCATCCGGGAGGTGGGCAAGCCCGACGGTGTCTGGTTCTTCGACGACCTGGGGTACCGCGGCGCGACCTTCTGCGCCCCGGCCCTCTACGAGAAGCTGATCTTCCCCTTCTACAACGAGCTGATTGGGCTCTTACATGGCCACGGGATACCGGTGATCCTGCACACCTGCGGGTACACGGAGTCGGTCCTGGACCTGATCGTCGACGTTGGCTTCGACGGGCTGCACCCAATGGAGGTCAAGGCCGGCAACGACCCGCTGCGCATCGCAGAGCGTTATGCGGACCGGCTCGTGTTCATAGGCGGGCTCGACGCGCGCATCCTGGAATCGCGCGATCGGGAGCATATCCGCAGCGAGGTCACCTCCTACCTCGAGGGCATGAAGCAAGCCGGCGCACGGCTGGTTTTCGGCTCGGACCACTCGCTGTCGACGCTGATCGACCTCGACGATTTCGAGTTCGCGCTCGACGTCTACCGGAAGCACCGCACGTACTGAGGCGTGCGCCGGACTACGTCGTCGACTGGATCCGGACCATCGCCATGTACATCATGCGCGGAATCGTGAACCGGATGTACGGCCCCTGCTGTTCGAACTCGAGGGCCGTTCCTTCCGGTTCCAGGGTTACGCTCGTGACACCGGTAGCCCTGACCTCGCATACGGTATTGTACCGGGGATACACCTTTTCCACCGACGGTATGGCGTTCGTGTCGCCCTGGTGTCCAACCTGGTAGTCAATGACGTTCAGCAGCAGGTCTCCGCCGGCGGTCTTCATCATGTTCGCTTCCACCGTGCCCGGCGCGTCCAGCCGGTAGAGCGGTTGCGGTACTGCCGCCCGGTAGACGGCGTCGAAGAACTGCCGCAGCCAGTGGTGGTTGTACGTCCAGTATGCGCTGAAGATGGAGCCGGCGATGTAGATCGCGGACCCGCTTCCGCACGAGTTCCTTGTCGCAAACGGGTAGTGTGATGCCTCGTCCGACGGCGGGGCCGCCAACTGGTTCCGGAACGCGCGATCCGGTATGGACTCACCCTGGGGGTAGATGTAGTCGGCAATGGATTCGGCCGTCGTGGGGATGACCTTCTGCGCGGAGGTTCTGCACTGCAGAACGAGATCGTCGGTCTCGCCCTGCACGCACGGATGCGGCTTGAAGTGGCTCACGCTGAACACCGACGGTTCCAGATACTCGAGGCCGAAGACCTCCTCCAGGAGGAACCGGCCGTTCTTGACGAGCGAGGCGCCGCATGCGATGAGAGTTCCGCCGTTACGGACCCACTCATCCAGCGCAGTGAATACCGTGTCGTCGTATTCACACGGCTCAGGAAGCACGATGGTCGAGTAGTCTGCTAACGTCTCAATGTGCTGCGAGTTCACGATGTCGAACTGGATGTGGCTCTCCACGAGCATCTTGTGCGCGCCCTTGACCGCGGGTCCGACAGAGGCGGGCGCGATCCTGTCGTGTGCCGGCACCGGGGCGAGGATACACGCATCCTTCACGCTGCTCGCCGTCCGCAGCAGCTCCTCGCGACCCTGGACGAAACCGAACGCCTGCGAGAACATGTCATAGACTGCGGGCTGCAGCGTCCCGTCTACGTTGACCTGGTCGCCGCTTGTCGCGGCAACACCGTTGCCGATCATCGCAGCGAACTCGCTCGTCATCTGGGCCGCGGGCTTCAGCGTCAGGTCGCCCCACCCCTGATAGAACCGGACCGACATGACCTGTGTGGGCCGGTCCAGGGTTCGCACGTACCGCGCGGAGAAGCTGTGCGACAGGTAGTTGTTTCGCGGCTGGCTCTCCCAGCACAGGATATCGTTCGCCTCAAGGAAGGCGAGCGGCGAGTCGAGGTGTCCGGAGCGGTTGGAGCAGATCTGGATATCCTTGCCCTGTCCGGCGATGATGTGCTTGAGCTCGCGGATGAGGTTGATGACGGCCCGGTAGTTCCAACTCGCTCCGTCTTCCGGGGAGATCGACGCGTCGAGCTCTCTGCCGTAGAGCGCGCGGTACTTCGCCCGGCACGACGGACAAAAACAGCCGTCGGTCGCGCTTGGCACGGGGATGTCCAGCCACAGCCCGTCCACCGGGTAGTCACGGATCACCTCCGTGAGTTGCGGGATGATGAGCTCTTCCTTGTACGGCGTGTTGAGGCACAGCCGCCCCCACGGCCCGTTGACACCCGACGGCGCGCCATCTCTGCCTATCCAGCGCCAGTTTTCGTGCTCGCGGTACGCCTTCACGTCGGTACACAGCGAGTAGTACGCGTAGGTGAAGATTCCGCGCTTTCTGCACTCCGCCGACGCTTCCATCAGAAAGTCCTGGGGCAGCCCGGCGTGCTTATGGCCCGCCTTCGTGTTGTAGAAGCTGTTTCCAAAGTGGCACTTCGCGAAAAGCGCGACCATGTTGACCCTGCCGCGCTCGAGGTGGTCCACGAACCCGGTTGCGTTGAAGCTCGTGATCGCGTTCACCGGGAACTCCGGCATGTGGAAGTCCATATGGACGGCACGCATGTGAGTGAAGAACGCCGACTCTTTATCGATCATCATCTGCTGCTCCCTCTCTGCCGCGATTGTAGCCGCGTCCGGGAGCGGTGGCAACAAGCAGGCTCTCCCTCTCCGGTCCGCAACCCGCCGCGCCGCGGGCTGCCTACCTGAACGCGCAGTCGGGCACCTTCGCCATGAAGTCCCGCAGTTCACGCGATTGCGGATGCTCGAGGATCGACGGGGCGCCGTGCTCGCCGATGCTGCCCTCGTGCATGTAGATCACGTAGTCGGCGAAACTGTGAACGAAATCAATGACGTGCGAGACGAGTACGAACCCCTTGCCGATGTCGCGTAGGTCGGTGATCGCGCTCAGAACCTCGAAGGTGAGGATCGGGTCGAGTGCGGAAGTCGGCTCGTCAAGGAAGACGACCTCCGGATCGAGCGAGAGCGCCCGCGCGATCGAGCCGCGCTGCGCCTGGCCGCCGGAGACGTTCTTCGGCAACTTGTGCGCCTGATCGGAAAGCCGCAGCAGATCGAGGAACTCCATCGCGCGCGCCTCCGCTCGCTGCAGGTCGTACCCTCGCGTCTTCTCGAGGATCAGCGTGATGTTCCGCAGCAGCGTCAGGTGCGGGAAGAGCGAGTGGTGCTGGAACACGAACCCCACGCTCCTGCGATAGTCCGGATTCGTGACGTCGTGGCCGTTGACGCGCACGCTTCCCGAGGTCGGCCGCTCAAGACCCGACAGGATGCGAAGGAGCGTCGACTTGCCGCTCCCGGAGATCCCGATGATCGCGACCGCCTTGTACCCGTCGAGCACCAGGGTCAGATCGCGAAGCACCTGAACATCGTAGCGGTGACTGAGTCCGCTGAGCTCGATCTTCATATACCCCACCTTCTGTTGATCCACTTCGTCACCTGGGAGAGTGGTATAGTGATCACCAGGTAGAGACCCCACATGAGCAGGAACCCTTCGACGAATCGAAAGGTGTTGTTCGTCATCAGCGCGACCTCGTAGAACAACTCACGGTAGGAGAGCACATTCAGGAGCGCGCTGCCCTTGATGATCAGCGAGAAGTTGTTCATCAGCGGCGGCATCAGAATCCGGATGACCTGCGGAACGATGATGTACCGGTACCGCTGGTACGCCGTGAACCCGAACAGATCCATCGCCATGTATTGCTCGGACCCTATGCTCGAAATCGCCGAACGGAAGATGTTCGTCATGTACGGGGTGATGTAGACGATCAGTCCCAGGATTCCCATCACCGCACGGTTCGTCGTTCCGAAGGCCGGGCCAATCACGAACGCCGTGATCATGATCATAACCAGGAGTGGAGTTCCGTAGATGATCTCGGTGAACACGTCGGTGAACGCGCGGAAGTACCCGACGCGCGAGACGGAAAGCAGGTACACCAGGAAACCGAGCGTCGTACTCGCGACGAGCGAAACGAACGACGCCCAAAGCGTCAGACCGAAGCCGGAACGAATAGCGTCAAAGTACGGGGCGATCGTCGTAAGATCGAACGGCCGCCGCTGCCGTGCCACGACGAACCACGCGAAGAGCACGAACGTTGCGATCGCGAAGACGTAGGAGGCAGCGGTGCCGCCGAGCTCGCGCCGCGCGCGGGAACGCTCCGCCGAGAGCTCGGTCGGTCGATCCATGGTCAGTTCTCGCTGATGAAGAACTCGAGCCCGAAGCGCCCGAGTCGGCTCTCGACCTCGTCGTCCCACTCCGTCCGCAGCTGGTCGTACACCCCACCGGGCTGCGACATCGCCGCAACGAACGAGTTGGCCTGCGCAAGCAGCTCCGCCTCACCCTTGCGGACGCCCATCGCGATCGGGCTTGAAACGAACGGATCCCACAGCACGATCGTGTCCTCAGGGTTCGCCAGATGGCCGCGCGTGACCGGGAAAGCGCTCATCATGAGCACGTCGGAGCTTCCCTGCACGACGTTCAGGACAGCAGCCTCCAGATTTGTCGCGATCTCCACTTCGAACCCAAGCGACTCCGGGATACTCGCAGACACCTGACCGGTGATACCGGTGAACCGCGTTTCAGGCAGATCCGTCAGTGCTTCTTTGGGCGAGTCG
Source organism: Spirochaetales bacterium (assembly GCA_007130265.1). Classification (GTDB taxonomy): domain Bacteria; phylum Spirochaetota; class Spirochaetia; order DSM-27196; family SLST01; genus SLST01. Next base: position 7,348 of record SLST01000093.1, on the reverse strand, counting down.
ATCGTGATTCCGTGTGTGTCGGCGAAGTCGCGGTTGAGCAGGCTGATGATCTTGAAGTAGAGGTACGGCTCGGAAAAATCGATCGCCTGCTCGCGCTCCGGCGTGCGGCTCATCGACGCGATGATCACGTCTATCTCACCCGCGTTCAGCGCAGGAATCAGCGACGCGAAGTTCGTGTCGATGATCTCGACCGGACGACCAACATGCTCTCCGAATGCCTCCGCGATGTCTACGCTTATGCCGAACGGAACGCCGGCCGAATCCTGCGTTTCGAACGGCGGGTAGCGCAGATCCATACCCACCCGCAGCGGCGCCACCTCCGGCCGAGTCTCCTCGCGGGCACCGCCGGCCCAGGCGGCCGACACCGCCACAATCAAGACAGCGATCGCTGTCAGTATTCGTCTCATATCAAACCTCCGTTGGTCGCTTATTTGTGAAATATCGCACCACGCCGGGAGGAATGCAAGTGAGAAATGGAGTGATTGACGGAAAGTGCCATTTCATCGGGACGGCGGCGCAGCCTGAGGGATCAACCGCGTGCGCGACGAAGCAGGGCGCTCAGGCCGGCGACCGCGGCGAGCCCCACGAAGAACAAGCCCCAGAAGCCAAAGGCGGCCTCGAGCGGGCCCACGAGCAGCGCGATGACGGACGCAGGCCCTGCGACCACCGTCGTCTCGATCGCATGGCGCCTGACGATCTCGTCGACGGGGCCTTCGGCTCCATCGCCGGCGACCGTGGCGCGCGAGACCGCACGTCCCACGACGGCCGCCGCGACGCCGAGACCGGAAAGGATCCGCCCGACTCCCGCGCCGGCCAGCGCAAAGACGGCGAGCAGGCAGACCGCGACGAAACAGGCGGCGGCCGTCGCTGAACGGCGCCGCCGATCGGCCCGGTACCAGAGCAGGCACAACAGCACGGCTGCAAGCGCGACGATCGGTTGTCCGGCGAGCGCGCTGCTCGCTGCCACAGCGAGAGCCGCCCCCGGGCCGGCCAGGCGCTCCCATCGCACGGTACGTAGATCCGTCACCGCAGCACCCTCCGTGCACGCCAGATCTGCAGGCGTGGTATGTTCGCCCGGATGCACGCCTCGAACGGCTCCTTCACGTCCCAGGAGACGACCGGGACGCCTACCCGCTCGAGCTCACGCACCGTGAGCACCCGGTCGATCCGCAGGAGCCTCGCCGCGATGGCCGCTTCGCGGACCGGCGCCGGCCGAGGCGATTCGAGCGACAGCGGGTCCGGACGCACGACGACCACTGAGTAGCCGCGGGCGGCCATGACGTTGAGCGCTCGCACGTCGTCGCCGCCCACCGGAGAGATCACGATTACCTGCGAGCTCGCGGGCAGTACCCGCGTCGGCACCGAATCGAGGGAGTCGAACACCGCGCTGTCGCCTTCGGCGGCGTTCGCGAGCGCGGTGTAGATGCGCTCCGCCTGCCGCTTCCCGTAGCCGGGGAACGTCCACGAGAGCCCCGTTCCGATCGTTATGAGGCCAACGCGGTGACCGTCTGCGAGCAGCGAGTCCGAGAGACTCACCGCCGCGGCGACACTGTACTCGAAGAGCGAGACCCCTTGTGCAATCGGGTTGCGGCCGAGCCGGCCGTCGACGATGATGCCGACCTCAGCGATGCGCTCGCGCTCGAAGTCGGTGGTGAACAGCCGGTTTTCATGGCGCGCGGAGGCGCGCCAGTTGATGCGGCGGATTGGATCGCCCTCCGCGTACTCGCGCACATCGAAGAAGTCGATGCCCTCGCCGGGAACTCCGGCGCGTATCGGTCCGTGGTAGAGCAGCGTTCTTCGCGGGAGGAGCGGAACCGCCTCGACCGCGTGTCGCGGCGGCAGTCCGGTGAGCTCGCCGTAGACGGTGTGCTCGGCGAGGCGCACGTGCTCGGCGGCGAATCCGTAGGAGCGCGCCTCGAATCGACCAAAGCGGTAGCGGCCGCGTCTGCCGCTCACCGCGTAGCGGTAGGTGAACGTTTCGCCTGCGGCGAGCCGGACCATCTGCCGCGGCGAGCCGGATCTGACCGCGAGACCACGCGGTACCTCGTCGGCCAGAACCAGCGAAGGAAGGGACTCTCCGGTGTTCGTCACACGCAGCGTCACGCTGACCGGTCCGCCTTGCCCGACGCGGCGCGACTCCAACTCCCGGCGCACATCGAGCTCCGGGGGCGCCGGTTCGCGGAGCCTCGTTGCCGCGAGCGTCGCGACGAAAACCGCGGCGAAAGCGATGAGTGTCCCGCTGCGGATCCCCAGCCCGGTGAGCAGGAACGTGAAGGCGAGCGCGCCGTAGATCATGGCGCCTACTCTGACACCACCGGAACAGGCGTGGTGTCCACCAGCGATCGAACGATGTCGGGCGCGGCGCCGCGTTCGGTCCACAGCTCGGGAACGAGCACCAGTCGGTGTGCGAGTGCCGGCGCGGCGAACTTCTTCACGTCGTCGGGGATGACGTAGCCGCGTCCGTGGATGGCCGCGTGGGCGCGCGAGAGATCCTGCAGCGCGAGAGCGCCCCGCGGGCTCGAGCCCACCGCTACGCGCCGATCGCGTCGGGTGCCGCCGACGATTGCCACGATATAGCGCTCGATGTCCGACGAGAGATGGATCTCTTCGATCGCGCGGCGCATCGCGCGGATCTCCGCGGCCTCCACTGCAGGCCGAATGACGACTTCCGCCGTCTTCCGTTCGCGTCGCCTCGAGAGGATCTCCTGCTCCGCTTCCGCGCCGGGGTAACCCACCGAAAGACGGACCATGAAACGGTCGAGCTGCGCTTCCGGCAGCGGAAAGGTTCCCTCGTACTCGATTGGGTTCTGCGTGGCGACGACGGTGAACGGATCCGGCAGGTCGATCGTCTCGCCCTCGATGGTCACGTGCCGTTCCTGCATCGCTTCGAGCAGAGCGGACTGGGTGCGAGGCGAGGCGCGGTTGATCTCGTCTGCGAGGAGGAAGTTCGCGAAGATTGGGCCCTGGCGCAGGTCGAACACTTCGTTCTTCCGGTTGTAGATGTACCCACCCGTAATGTCTCCGGGCAACAGATCGGGCGTGAACTGGATCCGCTTGAACGACAGGCCGAGCGATGTCGCAAGGCTCTTGGCCGTCATCGTCTTTCCCAGACCGGGCAGGTCCTCGAAGAGCACGTGTCCGCCGGCGAGAAAGGCCGTCAGGACGTCCTCGATCACCTCGCGCTTTCCGATTATCGCGCGTTCGATCTCCGCCACGATGCGCGCGCAGATCGCACGCACATCGTCAACCGCCCTTGTCTGAGACGCTGCATTGTTATCCATGTACTCCCACCTGTTCCTCGACGGCGCTCACCGCTTCCTCGAGGCGCTGAAGCTCGATCGCTATCTGTCTCTTCCGGAGTCCCGGCAGGCGCTCGCGCCACCCGGTTTGCCGCTGCTCACCCAGGTAGATCTCAAGATATCTCGGCACAGGCACCCCCTCGCGTGCGAGGCTCTCGAGCAACCGGGTGCGATCACACCGCAGGCGCCTCGAGCGGCACAGCTCGCGGGCAAGCAGCTCGGCAAGACGCCTGCGGTAGTACGGGTTGCGACCGGCCTTTCTCGTCCAGCCGAGCAGCTCCTCCGCGATGCCGCTCTGCGGCCGGTAGGGCTGCGGCGCACGGCGCCGTGGCCTGCTCGGCCGCCTCATCGATCGCACGGCCGTGTAGACGCCCACACCCAGGAGCAGGAGCCAGAAAAACTCCTGCGGCACGCTGTGCAGGTACAGGAGGACCCACTGCACGGCAATAAAGGCCGGGCGAACGATCGCGTCGCGCACGGCGTCGCGCACGAGCCACGCAGCCAGCGCGAGTGCGATGACCACCGCGGCTCCTGCCCCGATCAGCGCTGGCTTCACCCGGCCACGAGTGATCCTCACGATGCCGCCTCGCGGACATCACGACACGTGGAGGCGATCGATTGGAGGGCGCTGCGCGCACGCTGCACGGCAGAGGCATCAGGAGGACGATTGCCGTACTTCACCTCTTCGAACAGCTGTGTGAGAACCTGCATCGCCTCGAGCGGTACCCCTGCGGATACGACCGCCGACAGGAACTCCCGCGGCGTCATCGCGGCGTGTCGGGAGACCCCGTGCGCTTCGCGCACGGCGTCCTGCATCCGAGCGTAGCACTCGGTAATTGCGTCGGGATAGGAGCGCGGGCTCGCCGGGTCGAGCGACTCGAGAGCGCGTTCGGCCTGATCCGCGAGCAGGTCACGGAGGTCTCCTGAGCCCCGGCGTCGTCGGCGGATCCGGAGGATCATGACAATCAAGAACGCTCCCAGAGCCACCACCATGACACTCACCACGTACGTCACCGCCGGGGACACCTCGTCGGTGATCACGTCCTGCGGGTCAACCGCAGGCCCGCCGCCGGCGCCCGGAGGCCCCAGGGCAGCGCCGCCCTCCTGCTCGGTTCTCGCCTCGTGCTCCGGCGGCGTCGGGTTGATGAAGCTCAGCGCAATAAGCGCGATGCCGACCAGGATCGCAGAGCGCAGGAGCTGCCGGCGGTAGGTCTTGAAGAAGAGCGAGATGACGATGAGCGCCGCTGTGGCGAACACGAGGACCCGCACGATGATCCGGTGTCCGGCCACCGCCCCTTCAACGTCCAGCTCACCTGCGCCGGGGGCCTCCAGGCGGCCCTCCGGAGTCCGAATACGGTAGCCGGTACCGAACCGCAGCGACTCGACGCCCAGCGCGAGCACGATGAGGGCAAGGATAACAGCGATCGCGATCGCGGCGGTGCGGGTCACGAGCTCAGCATACAGAGCGCTTGACCGGGAGTCCAGACGCTCGCCAAGAACCGCAGTAGGGGGCTGGTAAGACGTTTCGGTTCGCACTATGGTGCGGGGACATTGCAGGAGGGATCGTGGAGGAGAGAAGGGTACTCGAGGACCAGTTCGTCCCGTTCGGGGCGCAGTATTACCGGGCGCCAACACCAAAGCCCGACCAGTGGGAGCTCGACCTCGCACGCATACACGAACACGGCTTCAACACCATCAAGATCTGGGCGCAATGGCGGTGGAACAATCCGGCCGAAGGCGTGTATGATTTCTCGGACCTGTCCAGGCTGCTCGACCTGTCGCACACCAACGGCCTCAGGGTGGTTGTCAACGCCATCTACGACGTGGCGCCCGCCTGGCTCTACCGCAAGTACCCGGACTCCGTCATGGTCACCAACAACGGCACACGGATCGAACCGGCCGTGTCCGCGTGCCGGCAGGTGGGCGGCTCGCCGGGGCCGTCCTACCTGTGCACCCGGAAAGCCTGGAGGCGCGGCGCGCGTTCACCGAAGAACTGGCGAAACGGCTCGGTTCGCATCCGGCCCTCTCCATCTGGGACCTGTGGAACGAGCCGGAGCTGAACGGGTTCACCTTCCGCGAGCCGGACCTGCCCACACTCGTGGACTATTCGCCGTACGCGCTCGCCGCCTTCGCGGAGTGGCTGCGAGCCAGGTACGGAAGCGTGGAAGCGCTCAACGCGGGCTGGAATCGCAACTACCGGCACTGGGACGAGGTGGAAGTGCCGCGAAATCCCGGCACCTTCAGCGACATGATCGACTGGCGGATGTTCTTTGTGGATGTCATGGTCGATGAACTGCGCATGCGGGTCGACGCGATTCGGCTGCACGACGCAGATACCCCCGTCATGGTTCACACCGTACCTATGCCCTACTTCAACATGGTGACCTGCGCGAGTGACGAGTACCGCCTGGCCGCCCTGTGCGACCTGTTCGGCAACAGCTTGGGTAGCCCCCCTTTCGCTGCAGCGGTCACTTGCTCCGCGGCGCCGGGCAAGCCGGTCATCAACGCGGAGATCCACGCCATTCCCGGCAGCACCTACAACTGCCCTCCTGTGCTGGATTTCGAGGCGATGAAGCGCCACATCCTCGTCCCACTCGCGCGCGGCGTCAAGGGGTTTCTCTTCTGGCAGTATCGCCCCGAAACCCTCGGTACGGAGTCACCGGCATGGGGCCTCACCGACCTTGAGGGCGGGCCGACGCCGTGGCTCGAGTTCGTCGTGCGCATCAACGACGCGCTCCAGCGCCATGCCCCCACCGTCATGCGGGCCCAACCGCTTCCGGCGGAAGTCGCCGTGGTCAACGGCACGCGCAACCAGCTCTTCGACTGGTGCGCCGGTCGTTCGATCGAGCGTCACCACAAGTCCGTGGAGGGCGCCTACCTCGCGCTCTATGCGAGACAGCATAACGTTGATGTTGTCTCAACTGAGTTCCTGCTGGAGCAGGATATCAGCCGGTACAAGGCGATCTACTACCCGTTCCCCTACTACATTGAGGACGCCGTGGCCGCGCGGCTTGAAGCGTGGATCGCGGCCGGGGGCACGCTCGTCTCGGAGGCATTCTTTGGCAGTGTCCGCCAGTCCGACGGTCTCCACTCGCTGCGCGTCCCGGGGTTCGGGTTCGACGAGGTCTTCGGCGCCAGGGAAGGTCTGCGCACCTCGGGCGCGACGGCGTTCGATCAGTACAAGGACCTTCCCGGCCGAACAGGCATCGCCAGCGACCACGTCCCGCTACGGGTCACCGAATCGTTGACTCACGTGAGGACCGCAGACCGCGTGTCCGGCTACCGTTTCGCCGACGGGCTCGTACCCGAGCGCGCCACGCCGCTCGCCCGGTTCGAGGACGGCCGGATCGCCATCACCCGGGCCGCGCATGGCCAGGGGCAAGCCATCCTCGTTGGCACACTGCTCGGCCACGCGTACTTCGACGGCCGGGACGTGGCGGCCTCGGGGCTCATCGCGGACCTCGTGGAACTGAGCGGTGCGCGTCCCGCCGTGCTCACAGACCGGCCTGAGGTGCGGGCCGACGTGTTACGCGCCGGGAGCCGGAGTCTTCTCGTGGCCGTCAACAATGGCCCGGAAGCGACCAAGGTGGCCGTCGACCCCGGCGAAGCCGCGACCCACCGGGGGAAGGCAACCGACCTCATCACCGGCGATGAAGTCCGGACGGGCGTGGAATCCGGCAGGTTCCGCGTTCATGTCTCACTGAAGGAGTACGGCTGCGGGCTGTACCTCGTTGAGTAGGGCGAAGCGGCAAGAGAAAGCGGATGGCACGCCACGACGGACCTGGCCTTCGCTCCACCTCCGTGGTAGCATGGAGTGCCATGGCAGGCCCGACAGTACGAACCACCAGGTCACGCTACGGCACGGCGAGTGACGATACGCTCGCGGTCTACACGGTGGCCGAGCGGTGCAGGAAGTGTTATTCGTGCGTTCGCACCTGTCCCACCAAGGCGATCCAGGTGCGCAGCGGACAGGCCGATATCATCGCATCCGAGTGCATCTCGTGCGGCTACTGCGTTCCCATGTGTTCGCAGGGAGCGAAGCGGATTCG